>CAZHOC010000138.1:0-9216 GCA_964534295.1 uncultured Bacteroidia bacterium
ATTGATTGGCTTGATTAAGCGTTCCCGGCAGGGAGTAATAATAGACTGCTTGATAATCGCTACTGCTTGGATCCATGTTCATCACACAAAGCTTGGCACCCTCTGGCAGAGTCCAAACATAGGTTCCTTTAGCATCTGTGGGAACAAAAGCAGTGCTCGGCTGATGAAAGATTGTTTCCCCAAATTCATTCATCACATAGTAGTCATGCTGATAATGTCGACTCCCATCTTCGGCTACGAAATCTCGCTTATAAAGCAGGATAAATTCGATTGAAGTCGGATCGCGATCAAATAGCTCTTCAGATACCGCACTGATATGCTTGCTGATGGTATTAGGAGGATCAGCGGGTAGGCTCAATTGGCGAAAGACTTGGCCATCCTCTTCGAGTATATTGATTTGTTGCTGATCGATTAAGGAAAGATCAAGATACTTTTTGCCAGACTGACTGAGGAAAATTGGACTGAGCTCGGAGTTGTGTTGGTTTGCAGGCGCGGGATCAAGCAGGATTTGAGCTTTGAGAGTCAGCACCGAAAGGAACATAGCTGCGCAGAGGCACGCAATCAATTTTTGCATGTCAATTGTGTTTTAGGGTTGTAAAAAAGGTGGTGCTGTTTCTATATACCGCTATTATGGGTAAAGGTTACTGCTGCGCAGAACGCTTATCTCTAAGCTCCGGCTGGCTGGGATAATCGTTCTGCGAAGCAGTAAAAACAAAAAGACTAGCGCAAAATCATCACCTTATTGCTTTGTAATACCTCCCCCTCTCCATTGAGGAGCTGATACATATAGACCCCGGCCGGGTATAAACTCGTTTGTCGGACTATCTTTTGTTGGCTAGGGGCTACTTCAATCTGCTCTAACAACCTTCCCTCGGGACTGAAAACTCGCACTTCTGAGACCTGCTTACGCTCAGAACCCTGATTTTTCCAGCTGATGTTGAGTGCCCCATAGGAGGGATTGGGATAGAGTTGAGCGCCAAAATCAAAAGCCTCCTCATCGGTTTTAAGGGCGGTGGGCATACTGCCAGGTAGTGAATAGACTTTCACTCCTTCAAAAGCACCGGTTAAGGTATCTGTTATAGAAAGGGCGATTTTAAAACCATCCTCCGTCAGGTATGGATTGGGACTAAGACCCGGAATCATTTGTTTAAGGCTGGCCCCTTTTTCCTTAAAGTGCAATGTCCCGTTTTCGCTGAGGATATGCGTCTCAGCAAATGTTATGGTTGCGCCCGAAGTATCACCTGGGGTAGGGTCAAAAGTACGCGCATAAACGATTAAGTATTCGATATTGGTAGAATCTAAATCAAAAAGGGACTCTGAAACTCCATATACGTAGCGGTTGGTCGTCCCGAAAGGTTCTGGCGGTAAAATGATTTGATTGAAAAGACTACCATCAAGGTTATAGAGATTTAACTCTAGTTGCTCCAACTTGGAATTATCCATATACTTAGTACCCGAGTGCTGAAGCTTTATCACTTGAAACTGAAAGGTACTCAAGCTCGGGTCGGCAAAGTCTAGGGTAATCTGGGCGGATAAGTCCGAAAAGGGGAACAGGCAGCCTAGCAAAAGGCCAAGAAAAAAGCGTGACATATTTCTTGTGTTTAAAGAGTGGACAATGCAGTGCTAATCGTTAATATAAGCATCGATTGTAACAAAGGCTATCCCAAAGCGTTATGATGCTGAATCAGTCTTATATGAAGTTTTCTAGATTATTGCCCCTTCTCGTTTTTGTCTTGAGCACGCTTTCTGTCTTCGCTCAAAAGCCTAAACCCGCCGACTTCGGCATCAAATCCAAAAAGGCCCTTAACTTCTATTTCGAAGGACGCCAGCAAGAACAATGGCGTGCCCGAGCTGAAGCCATCAAAGCTTATGAAGCCGCTTTGGAGATCGAGCCAGATTTTGCGCACGCGCATTATCGCTTGGGAGTCAATGCTTATGTCAGCAAGCGAGACGAGGAAGCCCTAGAGCATCTAGAAGCTGCTTTCCAACTCAATGCCGCTGAGTTTGCCAATATTGGTTTTTACCTAGGAGAAGCTTATTTCCGGAATGAGCGTTATGCCGAGGCAGTACCCAAATTAGAAGCCTTTTTGCAGCAGCAGCGGACACGTAAAGTGGATCGTGAGCAAGCGCAGGAGAGCCTCAAGCATGCTCGCTTTGCTGCGGCTGCCATACAAGCACCAGTCAATTTTGAACCCCTCAATATGGGCGAAGCCATCAATACGGATCGCGACGAATATTTGCCGCATTTGACCGCTGATGACCAGTTTTTACTCTTTACTTCCAAGCGTCCTGAGAGTGTGGGCGGCTTCAATAGAGCCCTCAAAGACTACTCTGAGGACTTTTATTATAGTGAATTCGCAAATGGCGAATGGGGCCCGGTCAAGAACTTAGGCCTGCCTATCAATACCCCAGGCAATGAAGGCTCGGCGGCGATTACCCAGGATGGTCGTACCATCTATTTTACCGCTTGTAATCGCCCCGATGGGCAAGGGAGTTGTGATATATATGTATCCTATCGCGAAGGCGAGAAGTGGAGCGAGGCCGAAAACTTAGGCCCCCGGGTCAATAGTGAAGGTTGGGAATCTCAGCCTTGTCTTTCTCCCGACGGGAAACGCTTATACTTTGCCTCCAGCCGAGTTGGGGGTATGGGAGGGCGCGACATCTGGTATGTCGAACGCATCGATGACAAATACTGGTCTATGCCGGTCAATCTTGGTTCTCCCGTCAATACCAAAGGCAACGAATACAGTCCGTTCATTCATGCCGACGGACAGACGCTATATTTTTCTTCTAACTACCACCCTGGCTTTGGCTCGCAGGATTTATTTGTGAGCTATGCGCAGCCCGGCGATAAGTGGGCTGATCCCATCAATTTGGGTTATCCGCTCAATACCAAAGCCGATGAAAGCAACATTTTTGTCAGCGCCAATGGTCGCACCGGCTTTATTAATTCTTATCGAGACGGAGGTCTTGGGCAGAGCGATTTGTATCAGTTCGTCCTCGACGAACGCATCCGTCCGGAGATCGCTACCTTCTTGCGAGGCATCACGATTGATAGCCTTACGCGTGCCCCGGTGCAAGCGCGCTTGCGTTTGGTCGATGTAGAGACGGGAGATACGCTTCGCGATATGCAAACAGGGCGTAGCGACGGCAAATTTTTGATGAGTTTGCCCCTTGAGCGCGAGTATGCCGCCTTTGTGAGTGCGCCCGGTTATCTTTTTGTTAGTCAAAACTTCTACCTCAAAGATTTGGATGAGGAGACCTATTTTGACATTACGATCCCTATGATGAAGGTCAAAAAGGGAGTGCCAGTGGTCTTGAAAAATATCTTTTTTGAGACAGGTAAATACGAACTTAAGGAGACCTCAACGGCAGAGTTGGGCTTCCTCGTCTATTTTCTCCAACAAAACCCGCAGGTGCGGATTGAGATCGGTGGTCATACGGATGATGTGGGAACTGATACCGACAATCAGGCACTTAGTCAAAGGAGAGCTGATGCCGTCAAATCCTATCTCGCTCAGCAGGGGATAAGTGCTTCGCGGATCAAAGCGGTCGGCTATGGGGAAAGTCGCCCAGTGGCTAGCAATGATACAGATGCTGGCAAGGCCAAAAACCGTCGTACCGAATTTGTAATTGTGGACTAGTAGGGCCGCAACATTTTGCGGCCTAGGGGATGAGCGATCGTTTTTTTGATCACTGCTTCGCAGAACGCTTGTCTCAAGGCTGCGGCATGCATGCGCGCAGCTACCGCGTAATCATTTCTCGCCGTCCCGATTCTCGGGACTGGTCCGCGGCTAGTTTAGCGACTAGGCACTGCCTTGTCGCGTGCTAGGGATAAGCGTTCCGCGTCCCGAAAGCTTTCGGGAGGAAAAAAAATAAAAATCCTAATCTAGCGCAGCTTCAATACCTTTTCCTGCTCCTTGATGAAATTTTCGATCAGGCTCAGTACGTCTGGTCCGGGCTCATTGTGGGTGAGGCGCTGCAATTGGAGGGATTCGACCATAGAACGGAGGGTCGCGTCGAGGGTCATTTCCTGCAAGTATTTCTTGTAACGCATTAAAATCCAGAACTCAAGCGTTCTTTCTATGCGGTCCATGAATTTTTTGGAGAAGAAAGCAGAGAAAAAACCAAAAATATGACCAACGATGTAAAAGAAACGAGCGTACCAAGCGGGGCTAACGCCTCTTTTTCGCAACAAATCGCGCAAAAATGCAGTATGATGGGCTTTACGCTCTCTTAAGTTTCGTAGTTTTTCCTCGTTGATACCAAATTGGCGATACCAGCCTAAACGCATGGTTTCACGGGCGTGTAAGTCTCGGATAAAAAACTCGGTACGTTTCTTAATATCAACGGCAGGATCCATACAAAAATCTCATCAATGTGTGAGGTGCAAATTTACGCTGAATTTGATCAAATTCGACTATAAATTCCTCAGTATATTATACTTCTACAATATATTGAAAGTTTCAAAAATTATAAAACCACATTGAATGAATCGTATCTATGTGACACCTTCCATACTTTTTCGTTAACATTCACGTAAATTCGACTCATTTCAGGAGGAAACGATCAACCTATGCAAAACTCTAGCTCCCGTATCTTTGCATTTATTGGCATACTGTTATTTGGTGTGCTGGGCTTATCGGCGCAAGTAGTCGGTAACCGATATGCCGCTTATTTTGACGAAGCTTATCGCCGCTTTCCTAGTGTGCCGGAAGGTCTACTAGAAGCGGTAGCCTACACCAATACGCGCATGCAGCATCTCGTGCCGCGTGAAAGTTGTCAGGAGCTACCCGTTTTTTATGGGGTCATGGGCTTGGTAAAGGACGGTAAGAACTATTTTAACAATAGTCTCGAAAAGATTGCCTCCTTATCTTCTTTTAGCGAAGAGGAAATTATCGAATCGCCGCGAGCTTGTATTTTGGCCTATGCCGAAGCCTACGCCAAGCTGCAGCAAAACAAACGTATGACTACTCGCTCAGTTGCTTCGCATGAGCCGATCATTGCGGACTTGACCGAGATTCCACAAGACAATAGTGCGATCAATAATTATGCGACGCATCAGCAGTTTTATTCTATCCTGACTGAGATGCAACGTCCGCATGTCAATTCGAGACATCGCAGTCGTCAAGTTTTTAATTATGAGCAAATATTCGGGAGAGATACTTATCGCGTCCTGAGTTCGAAGCGAGTCACTATATCTACCAGAGGCATTACTTCGGATAATGGAGGCAGTGTGAACAATCGTTCTGCTGGTTGTACGGCTAGCAATACGACAGTAGACTTTTTTGGTGCTATTTGGAGCCCTGCCCACCCCAATAACTATAGTTCTGGTCGCGGAGGAAAGGATATTAAGTATGTAACCATTCACACGATCCAGGGCTCCTATTCTAGTGCGATTTCTTGGTTTCGCAATGCGCGGGCACGTGTATCAGCTCACTACATTATCCGAGCTTCGGATGGACAAATTACCCAGATGGTCTGCGAAAAAGACCGCGGTTTTCACGTTCGCTCTGATAATTCGGAGGCTATTGGTATCGAGCACGAAGGCTTTATCGATGATGGAGCGACCTGGTATACCAATGAGATGTATGAAAGCTCCGCTGAGCTTGTGCGCAATATTTGTAAGCGTCATAACATCAATCCTCTACAAACTTTTGGCGGACCGCCTACTAGTGGAGTAAGACCACTAGGTAATCTTTGTTACCGAATCAAAGGCCACCAACACTTCCGTGGGAATGATCACATCGATCCCGGACCGTTTTGGGATTGGGATAGATTTTATCGTTTGATCAATCCTGAGCCGACCCCTGTCATGATTACAGATCGTAAAGGGGACTTTTACGATGATGGTGGCAAGAGCAATAACTATCCCGATCAAGCCCGCAAAACTTGGCTGATCCAACCCAAAAAGGCAACCTCTGTTACCTTGAACTTCAAAATGATTGATCTGGAAGGTACCAAGGATAAGCCTTATGACTATCTGGACATCTACGACGGGACAGACATCAACGGACGCTATTTAGGGCGCTTTACTGGAGATGAGCTTCCGGGAACAATCGTGGCAAAGTCTGGGGCCGCATTTATTGAGTTTCGCTCTGATTGTCAGATCAATAAACAGGGTTGGCATATTAGCTATACTTCCACCCGCGAAGCGGCCGCTTGTGCCTTGCCCAATAGCCTGCTCGCCAGCAATATCAGTCCCATGTTTGCGACGCTTAGCTGGAATCCTGTAGCTGATGCGGAAAACTATGTGGTAACCGTGCGGCGCCAGCTTGGTAGTAAAGTAGGCCGATATGCGACTAAGCAATCATCGATTACCCTGACCGGCTTAGGCGCCAATGGGCTTTATCAATGGCAAATCCAAGCGATTTGTAATGGTGATAGTTCCGCGATTAGCGGAGAAAGCTTTGTTACCCCTAATATTGCCCGTAGGCCTAATTCTAAAGTGTATACTACCAATGCCAACGCAGGTCGTTTTTACGATTCTGGTGGAACCTTAGCGGGCTACGGTAATAATGAGGCTTGGGTCTATCGGATCATTCCTGCCGATGGCGGCAGGGTGGAGCTAAAATTCTCCTCCTTCGAAACCGAAGCAGACCATGATTTCCTCGAAATATTTGATGGCAAAGACACTACCGGCCGCAGATTAGGCGTCTATGATGGCAAGAACTTGCCCCTCAATCGTTCCTTTACCTCTACAGGTAATGGTTTGACCTTGCGCTTCCGCGCAGACAATCGTACCAACGGACCCGGATGGACGGCTTCTTGGCGCACCAAGGGCGGAGCTGTAGTCGACAACGGCAATGTCGGGGGTAATACTGGAAATGACACCAATAATGGCAACAATAATACCGGCAATACGGGCGTAGCGCTGCCGCCTCCAGTCTTTGACGGGACCTTCGATGCGAAGTTGAATTATGCCAGCTCGGCGCCAGAAACCAAACCCTTGCTGCAATCCCAATACAATGCATCCTTTGATCTTCGATTTGAGGATAAGGACCGCAGCGGTCGAGGCATCGTTTCTAGATTTTACAATCTCGCTCAGGCGACGCCTGAAGGCTATCTGTCAGAAACTTCAAATGGATTTTTCTACGATAATTTTGACAATGGCCTCAGTAAGCGCTGGAAAGTCAAGTCAGGTACTTGGAAGGTGCAAAACGGTCAACTGTTACAGAGCAATACTTCTCTCGGGAATACCAATATTTACGCTAGTCTGACCCAGCGAAGCAATGAGACTTATCTCTATCACTGGCAATCTCGTATGACCGGCAATACCGGGAACTTACGACATGGACTGCACTTTTTCGCTAGTTCTCCCGGCAATGAAAATCGAGGTAATTCCTATTTCATTTGGATCCGTGAAGGCAGCGCCGGTGATTATATTGAGATCTATAAGACCTTTAAAGATCAATTTGATCGTAAGGTCCAGAAGTCAGTCCAGCTCGATAAAGGCAAAGTCTACGACTTTAAAGCCATATATAATCCGCAGAAAGGGCGGATCGAAGTTTATCTCAACAATCGCTTTACCGCCTCTTGGGTAGACCCTTATCCCCTGGCTAAAGGAGAAGGGATTTCGCTCCGGAGTGGCAATTGTATAGTGGCTTACGACAATCTGACCGTTTACAAAAAACGTGCGGGCAGTACTGTCAAAGTGAGCGTCGGTAGCCGAGGCGACTTGGATGTCAATGGTAGCTTTATTGCAAATTCATTGATTGTAGATCGCAATATTCGTTGGTCGAGACCGGGCCAAGCTTCTGCTCAGATGGGTGGCTCAGTGGCGATCAATCCCGGCAACAATGGCGGAAATAATTCTCCCGGCGGTGATAGCGGCTCGATTTTGAGCTTTAGCAAGGACTTTAACTATACCCTAACCAATACAGCCAACGCCCAACCTTTTTATTTGGTGGGAGATTTTGACGGCAAGAGCTGGGGAGCCAATGACAATCTCGGCTTCTTACTTGATGAGTTCGATGGCAACCGCATCAACGGCCGTTGGACGATGGTAAAAGGAAGCTGGAAGTTTGTTGATGGGGTACTAGAACAGACTGATAAAAACGAAGGCAACGGCAACATATACGCCAGCCTCAAACAAACGGGAGATGAAACCTATCTGTACCACTGGCGGACCAAGCTCGTCAGCCGAGGCGATAATGAGCGCTTTGGCGTGCACTTTTTCGCGAGCGATGCCAAAAAAGCCAATCGAGGTGATTCGTACTTTGTGTGGTTCCGTAACTACAATGCGGTCCAAGATAAGGTCGAGATCTATGAAGTTCGCAATGATGTCTTCAAGCAAGAAGCCACCGAAATTATTTCCCTCAACCCGGGTAATTGGTATGATTGTAAGTTGACCTACTCCCCCAAGTCTGGTTTGATCCAAGTCTTCCTCAACAATCAGTTGGTGCTAAGCTGGACGGACCCAAGCCCGATCAAAACGGGTAAGCATTTCTCCTTCCGGACCGGAAATAGCGATGTGCAGTTTGATGACCTACAGGTTTATCGTCAAGCAAGCAGCAGCAATCCCCAAATCAGCGTCGGAGGCGGTAGCGATATGATCCGCTACAAGAGTCAAGGGGATCAGCCCGCTGCGCGGATTCTGAGTATTGCCCTTGGCAGTGATAAGCGTTGGTCGGTGATCAAAGACGAGAAGGTGATTATTAAGTAGCAAGATTTAGGTTTTGCTTACCGCTGCGCGGAACGCTTATAACAAAGATCCCGGCTCTCGTGCCTTGGCCGGGATGACTCTTTGTATTATTTAGATTAAGCGAGTCATCTCGGAAATGTGAAGTATGAACATTATCCGGGATCTTGAGTGTTTTCACCGCTGCGCGGAACGCTTACCAATTTGGGCGTATTCAATACGCCGCCAGAGTTAATCGTTCTGCGAAGCAGCAAACTCAAATCTTCAATCTCTGCGACTGCAACGAATGCATCAATCCTTGGGGATCTAGCTTTTGTCTAATCTCAACAAACTCTTCCCAGCGAGGATACATCTTGCGGAAAGTCTCCGCTTCTAAGCGCACATCTTTGGCTAGGTAAACCCTGCCACCATGATCGACGACGATTGCGTCCAACTCATTGAGGAGAGGAAATAACCTTTTGGTGATGGGGAAATCTAGCGTAAGCGTATAGCCCTCCATCGGGAACGACAATATCCCCTCCGAAGATGGTCCCAATAGTTTAAGTACCGCTAGGAATGAACCAAAACCGGCCTCT
>CAZHOC010000139.1:0-692 GCA_964534295.1 uncultured Bacteroidia bacterium
CAATTGCGAAATGGCCAGATACAGCCAATTTTCAGATGTAGAGATGCAAAACGAAGGGGATTGGCAGCTATTCTTCGCCAATTATCGGGAGTGGATCACTCATTATGCCATGCTGTCTGAGATCCATCATAGTGATATTTTTTGTGTAGGGGTAGAATTTGCCAAGACTACCCTCTCTCATCCCGAAGAATGGGGAAAGTTGGTAGATGACCTAAGACATTTGTATAGTGGCCCCATCACTTATGCTGCCAACTGGGGAGAAGAATTTGAAAAATTAGCCTTTGGGGAATCCCTCGATTTCTTGGCTGTGAACTGCTATTATCCCCTTAGCAAGGGCAAAAACCCTGATGATAAAGAGCTCTTAAAGGCTGCCAATGAGAACTTTGACAAGATTGAAAAGGTAGCTAGAAAGTATCAAAAACAGGTTTTGTTCACTGAAGTGGGCTTTCGCAGTATTGAAAGGCCTTGGGAACATCCTCATGCTGAAGCCAATGGGCAAGGCTATGATGAAGAATCTCAAGCACGCTGTTATGAGGCGCTTTTTAAAGCAGGTGAGAACCGAGATTGGTTGGCGGGATACTACTGGTGGAAATGGCCTTCTTACATCCCCTACGCCAAAGAAGCCAGCAAAAGTTTTACAGCTTGTGGTAAAGAAGCTCAGGCTGTTTTGGCAAAGTGGTATCGCGAAACAT
>CAZHOC010000139.1:702-9211 GCA_964534295.1 uncultured Bacteroidia bacterium
CGTTGCTTAAGAGATCGGACACTACTGTGATCCGCGTTCTTTCATACCTTAACACTTCCTGAATACAGACAGTATTTTGAGAAGCACTTTTATCCTTTTAGCAAAGGCAGGAAGCGACTATAGTCTCTTGCTGCCTTTCGTTTTTTTAAGCATTTTTACAAAAATCAGGCATTTCGAATATATGCAGTGCTCAATTTCGTAAAAAAAGAATTTTTAGACCTTTTTAAATTTATGAAATGAAGCAGATTTTAGATTTTTTGACATTATACTTTGTGTTACAATCCAGAGTTTTCTACTTTCACAGTTGAACTGACAACAGACTCAGTCACAAGCATATGAAACATCTGATCTTGAGTATTGCTTTATTAGTGCCCTTCGCGCTCGGAGCCCAAATTGGTAACAACACCATCGAGGCCTTTAAAGCAGAAAAACTATTTGGGGAAGGGAAAAGCTTTTATGAAGAAGCTGACTTTACCCGTGCACTTGCTGTTTTTGAAGAGGTAAGTCGCCTCAATCCTGAACATCCACAGGTGAATTTGTTTATGGCGGAGTCTTACTACGCCCTCAAAGATTATGACAAAGCACTGGATCATTATACTTTGGCCGTACGCCAAAATCCTGAGGATCCAGAGCTTCGAAACAGCCAAGGTACTGCTGCAGCTCAACTAGAATTATTTGACGCTGCTGCTGCTTACTTTTATGAAGCTTTGAAACTAGATCCTGATCACATTGGGGCTAAAGAAAATCTTGCCTTGGTTGATCAACTCCGCAAAAACCAAGGGACCTACACCCCACCAGGGCAAGGCGGCTGGACCATCGAGGATAATCAAAGTAACAATACCGTAGGTCAACCTACCTTCAATAGTAGCACCGGTTTCAATCCCCCACCGCAAAATAATTTTGACAATTTCACCTCTGGTAATGGTAGCCTGAGCGAAACTGGCAATACCGCTGGAAATAACATTTTTGACTATACCGAGCCTGAAACGCCTAATTTTGAACCAGAAAAGGTAACTAGAGACGGACAAACTTTTGGCCGGGAGGACATAAAAATCGGTAATCAAACCGATATGTCCCTCCGCATCTTGCAGATACAGTTTACAGAAAATGCCACCACCCTTACGATTGAAATCCAATCTGTAGGTGATGAGCCATTTCCAATAAATCTCGCCCCAACAGGAAGTAAAGAAGCCTTTTACTTGACTGATCAGAGTATGAGAAGGATTTATCGTCTAAAAAACGTGCGAGGACTTGCAGGATGGCCCAAACGACCATACAACCTACAAGTAAGAGAAAGAAAAGTAATTGCCCTTGAATTTGAGAGACTACCTGATGATGTGCAAGTCTTTCACCTACTCGAAGGTAGCACCAATAGATCCTATTCTTGGGATTTTTATGACGTTGAGTTGATTGAGTAAATATGGAATTCACCCCTTTAAAGCGTCAAACTAACAAACACTAAGTTTCTACCATGAATTTTATTAAGCGCATTCTCCCATTCCTATTCCTGCTTATACTTTTCCCTGCGCTAAATGCTCAAAACGACCAAGCAATGCTTCATATGAAGCGCGGCCAAGAAGCGTTTCTCAACGGACAGTTTGCAGAGGCGGTTGATCACTTCAACCGAGTCATTGAACTTAGACCTTCACACAAGGCCTACGCCTATCGCGGTAATGCTTTATTAATCATGAAGCAGTATCAGCAGGCTGAAAAAGACTTTTCGCGTGCGATCGATTATTATCTCCGTACGCAGCAGCACCGGGCCCCAGAGGGCGGATTCGCCTTTGGAGACATGGTTATTATCCAACCAGGCCAAGGCGAAGAAGTTCCTTTGGCCATGATCTACAACAATAGAGGAATCGCCCGCTATTATCAAGGTATGGCGGCTGACGCTGTCGAAGATTTTAGTTCTGCCTTAGATATCGATCCAGGACTCAATATTGCCCAGCGTAATAAAATGGCGGCCTCCTCTGGACGAAATCCTCAAGGATTTGATTCTAATCGCGGTCCTAATGCCTCTGGTACACCTACGGGCAGAACTCCTTATGTAAACAATTACAATCGTTATTCTCGTCCGGTAAATACGCCTGCTCCCATGGACAGAGATCGTCAGTTCAACCAAACTGAAGACCTACGTGAGCTACGTACTTTAGAAATAACTGACGAAGGCACCTCTAGAGGCGGGATCTTTGGACCTAGAGTACCAAAGCCATTTGAGAGACGTAACATCCCTAAAAAAGGAAAGTTCTATAAGGAGCCCGATGTAAAAGCGCAGTCTCAAAACTATATCATGATCGATAATGTAAAGATTACCGATCGTGCTACCTTCATTCGCCTCCGAGTAGAAAATATGGAGGAGAAGCCTTACTTCATCAGCTTACAAAAGCCTAGAACTCCTGGTGCTTTCTATCTGACTGACCGTAGTGGATCGCAAAGAGCTACTTATAAATTAAGACGTGTGGTCGATGGAGTAGAAGTACACCCAAAAACTACAGAGCTAAAACCAGGTGAGCCAATCTATATCACCCTTGAATTTGAAAAGATCCCTGATACGCTAGGTTACATCAACTTGATCGAAGGAGATCGCCAAGATGGTCAAGCATGGAACTTTTATCAGATCGACCTTACTAGGTAAGATGCTGCAAGATATTTGCTAAAAAGTCCAGTATATTTACTGGACTTTTTTTTTAAACCCCATTATTGACCGTTGAGACATCATTTATAGCCATTTTTCGTTTATTTTAACTCGTGTAATATTTTTTGCATAAATTGCATACATTAAACAAAAAACAATTCCTTCTCTTTTTTCCAACGATATCCCCCACATGAAAAATTGGCAACAATACCAACAAGCAGAACCTATCCTTCAGGAAATAGAAGGAAGATTTGAACGTCTACAAAAATTCGAAAGCCGTTACCCTGAGTCAATGGCCGAAGAATTAGGTCTAACTGCAGAAGACATCCGATCGGCTCGCGAAGCACTCTTCGAAAGTCTCAAGGCCGAAGCAAGTTTGATCGACGGTAAAGTATACTATTGGCTATACCCCTTTTACAAAGGCAATTTCCTAACGCTAGTCGCTGCCTTGGGCTCGATTGGCGCGATGGAACGTCAGAAGGATGATGAGGAATCTAGAAGCGCTTTTTATCGTTTCTTCCGTTCTGTACCCATGGAGGAGCGTTTACTCCTAGGAGAACGCTTAGATCATCCAGAGCTGACCGAACAAGCACAGAAAATTCAAAAGAAAATCAATCATCGCCGACGCAAAGTCGAGAACTTCGTCAACAAGAACTTCGCAAACTAAGCCAAGGCTTGGTATTGAATGAAACTGAGGGAATCCAGCAATTAGTTTGCTGGATTTTTTCGTTTTCTCCTCAAAACCTAACACGGAAAGCCAGTCATTTTGTGCTAAAATCGTCCCTAAAGAGGCCAGACTGCATGGGCTTTTTGCTCAATCTTTCCCCTCAGTATTAAGTATGAACAATAAAAAAGGGGAACTAGCCATCAGCTAATTCCCCTTTTGATAATTATTTTCTCAAAATCATCCTGCTAACTCATACAGGGTTTTGTATTTCATACAATCGTTCTTGCGCCAGCGAAGTCTAATTAATACTGTTTTCCCTTCTACCTTCCGAAATTCGGCGTAAAAATCTATGGTATCAGTACCTCCGGTAAACGCATTTTTGTATTGCACTTTTGCTAAGCCATAAACTCTCAATACGCCAGCTACTTCCTGATGCTTAGTGATTTTAAAACCTTTGGTATAGGTATGGGCACATTCATTACACTCACAGCCCTTAGGAGGGTGAATCTTGACCACATGGGTACGTAAGGATTCATCAAGCAATCGTTTAACTTCCTCCGTAGAGTTTTGGGCATTGACAAAAAGGGGAACAAAGAACAAAGCGACTAAAAAATAAGCTTTCATAAATGGGTTAATTAAGAACTATTACAAGCATTTGTTGCCCATTATTCAAAGCAAATGCCACCCCTATCCCCTATATTTTGCAAAGCAATCCAAAATCTTACATAGCTTAGATCTGCCATTTTTAGCAAGCCTAAAAATTGAAAGTCCAACCTGAAATCGATATATTCGTATATAAACCAGCGTTTAAACAGTATAATCTATGTCGCTGAAAAATTTCTCAGACGATAATCCACCCGAGCAAAATCCAATTTCAGATGTCGCCAATATCCCTATTATGGGGGCTTTGGACGGTATCACTGGTATGATCCGTGAGGGAATCGTCTGCTTTGATGAATACCGCGAAGGAAAGATTACTCAATCAGAAGTAATTGATCGTGTATACAGTAAAGGAGTGCTTTATGGCTCACGTACTTTTGCCGCTTTGTCATTTAAAGAAGGTGCAAAAGCCGTAACCCATAGACTCGGTGCCGAATGGCTAAAAAGACTTACGCGATCCAATGCCATGACTTCTATCGCCTACGGCTTAGTGGATCAAGGTATTGATACTTACAAATACCAAAAAGGCGACCTCAATGAGGTCCAGTACAAAGTCTCTACCGTAAAAAATGTAGGGAGTACTGGTGGTGCGATTGGAGGTATTGTCGTAGGTACTATGATTGGTTCTATCGTTCCGGGGCCCGGTACTATGCTTGGAGGCATGCTCGGTGGCATGCTAGGAGGCATGTATGGCGCCCAAGGTGGCCAAAATGTGGGAGAAATGGTCTTCGGCCCAGATCCTGATAAGGATGAAAACGATAAGGAAGATCCCACTAAGTACATCCATATTGATATTGACTAAGAAAAATTTTCATATTGTCCACAAAGCCTTCGCATATGCGAGGGCTTTTTTTATCTTCCGGCCATGAACCCTGGCGAAAAAGGCTGGCTCCATAAATTTGTAGATTTTAAGCTTCGACAATTCCAAAAATTGCCGCCAGAAGAGCTATATACGCTCCAAAAAATCAACCAATCTGTCAATAGCCAAGAGTTCCTTTATCAACTGATTCAGCCCACTGGCCTCATGTATGGCCATCCTATCCGATTCATAGAAAAACATCATAGACGTTCCAAGAATTGGTCTGAAAAAGATAAAATCAAGGTACTGATGGCCGAAAGCTACCTCAGCCTCGGTCTCTACTATCGCTATCTTGACAACCCCTTCATTCCCCAATCTTTCGAATTAGGCATTACTGATATTCGGGATTTTTATCAGCAAAATTTCGTTCGCTATTCCCGCCCGCCCAGAGGCTTCTTTAGTCGCTCGGCTTCTACGGTAGATCAGATCGAATACATCTTCGATCAACGCATCAGTATCCGTTATGATTGGCGAAATTTTTGGACAAGCTTCTTTCACAATAGCCTACTTTTCTTTGATCTGATCTTCTTTAGTGAATGGCGAGATGGCAATCATCAGCTCCCAAACGAAAGCTTAAAGCAGAGACGACAAAGCATGCGCTTCAAAATCTTGGAGGTCATTGCGGCAGCTGCTCATGCAGATCATAAGGTCTATCCAGAAGAACGAGAAGTATTCAATTACTTTCTTAACTCTGCCCACCTACCGGCTCCTCTCAAGCGCAAAGCCGAAGGATTTCTCAAACATGGGCTTAGATTAGATCAGATTGACCTCTCTAACATCAATAGCTGGCTTTTGAGGAAGTACTTCTTGGAATTGGCTATCCTGACTTCTTTTTCCAATCGAGAGATCTATCCCGAGGAACAAGCCTTTCTAGCCTCTCTTACAGACCGACTCGAACTCAAATCTTCGGAACTAGAAAAAAGCCTGCTCACCGTTAGAGATTTTGTAGACCAATACTGGGAGGACGTTCACTATCTCCAGATCAAGCAAAACTATCGCATTCTCTCTGAGAGAGTAATTCGTCAAATGCGCATATTGGTTCGAAAAAATCAAAAACGGATCATCAAGGAGATTCAAGAAAGTCGAGAGTTGGTTATTCTCTTGCAAAAGTCTACCCGTAAACCGCTCACGGCCAAAGAAAAGGAAAAGGTACGAACCCAGCTCCTAGATATTTTGAGAGCAATTCCCGCTTTCGCCATCTTTATGCTACCCGGTGGTTCTTTTACCTTACCGATCTTGCTTCGTATCCTTCCCAAAAACATATTGTATCCCAGCTCGTTTAGGGACGAAGAGGAAGACGATATCTAAGACCAAATGCTAAAATCCTATCTACTGCACATAGATCAGATAGTCCAAGAAAGCGAGGACTGCATTAGTATACATTTTAGACAACCTCCGGTCGATCGGATTTGGTATAAGGCAGGCCAGTATTTGACCTTCCGCTTTGAGATTGAAGGCAAGGAATATATTCGCTCTTATTCTCTCTCCACAGCCCCAAGATTAGATGACACCTTAGCGGTAACGGTCAAAGCAGTTAAAGGGGGCGTAGTGTCTAATTATCTCCTTGAGAACGCTCATCCGGGCATGGAGATGGAGGCCAGTCGGCCCTTAGGACGTTTTTTTGTTGAAAACAGCGTCAAGGAGCATCGCAATATTGTTTTGCTTGGAGCAGGCAGTGGTATCACTCCCTTGTATTCTATATTACGATCTACTCTCTTCAATGAGCCTCAAAGTCAAGTCAGTCTTTTCTACGCCAATCGAAAGCTGAGTGAGGTTATTTTTAGAGATGAGTTGGCGAGATTAGAGCGGATCTTTTCGGGTCGTTTCCGCTTCGCGGAACACTTCTCCCAAACCCAAGGGAGGGCCACTGCAGAGACCATAGCCGCGTTTATTCAACATCTTCCGGATCCTCATCAATGTAGCTTTTATCTTTGCGGGCCTGAGGCTTGGATGCAAATGGTACAGGAAGGTTTGAAGCATTCGCGAATAGCGGCAGAAAACATCTACCAAGAGAGCTTTGCCATCCCAGAAAAGGAGCAAAAGGCTCAATTGCCAGCCAGTGGTCCTGCACGAGAGGTAGAAGTTCAAGTTGGCGAGCAAAAGCTTAGATATAAAGTCCCAGCAGGAACTACCATCCTTGATGCCGGTCTCGCCCAGGGATTAGAAATACCTCATAGCTGTAAGGCAGGTACATGTGCAGCCTGTATGGGCCGCCTCTTATCTGGCAAGATCAGCATGGATAACAATGAGGCCTTATTAGAGTTTGAAGTAGAGCAGGGCAAAGTACTAGTTTGCCAAGCGCATCCAGAGACCGATGATGTCAATATCCGCATCGGTTGGACCTAAATAAAGCAAATGAATATTACAGTAACGGACACTGATGGCCAAACGCGCCAACTAGAGATTAACCAGAATCCCTCTGGTAACTTAATGGAAATTTTGACGGAGGAGAATTTTAATGTGCCGGCTATCTGCGGCGGCATGATTAGTTGTGGTACCTGCCACATCCATGTTCTTAGTGGCTATGATAAATTAGACCCACCGGAAGAGGACGAATCCTTTTTGGTAGAGAGCTTAGATAATTTTGTAGAAGGAAAAAGTCGACTTTCCTGCCAAGTGTTTTTGACAGAAGAACTCGACGGAGCGACTATCAAGGTAGCGACAGACTAGTTTTCTAGTTCAGCACGCGTGGAAAGGCCCGAGAAGGGAGGCATGAAGCTTTTGTAAACTTCGTTGAACGCATCTGCTCCTTTCTTGGTCAAAGAGGCTCTCACGAAGCTGTATAGCAGCTCTAGGTAGTGATCTACCTTTGCATCATTGGCGCCTGTATAATACAACTCTGCATCCATCACCCATAGGTTTAGGATCATCAAGAAGTTGTGGACGATCATATCGTAGTGTCCATCCCGGCGTTCCTCTTTGAGGTAGCCTTCCTGCATCAAGAAAGTAAAGATCCGGCGACCAATTAGCATACGGTTTTGGTATTGCCTCACTGCGTGCGCTTTGATCTTTGGATACTTACGTGTAAGCATGGTGAAGTCAAGAAATACGAATTTGTATTTATGCATCACCTCGAGCATGCGTCGTAGACTCTGAACCATGAAGTCAAAGCCATAGATTTCCTGCTGCAGGTTAGAAAGCTCGTGATCCAATTCGCTCTGCATATCCATATACAATTGATGGATCAAATCTGCTTTCTTGGGGAAATGATAACAGAGATTGCCATAACTGATGTTTAGCTCATCACTGATGTTACGGCTAGATATATCGCTCACCCCCTGCTCATTGAACATCAGACGGGCAGCATGCAGTATTTTATCGCGGGTCTTCATTTATTACACGCAAGTTACGAAAAATGCGAAAAGGGATAGCAGCCATAACTGCTATCCCTTTTCATAAATATTATTCGGTTTAGCCTATGAAAGCTAAAGTTTGTTCGAATACATTGTCGGCAGTATAACCCAACTTTTCGTCCAACACCTTATAAGGCGCAGAATGACCAAAGTGTGTAAGGCCGATCACCTTGCCGTGTGGTCCTACCAGACCTTGCAAGCTAGAAGGTAAGCCCGCTGTCATACCCATGGTTGGGATCCCAGCTGGCAAAACAGATTTTTGATAGTCAGTGTCTTGCTGACGGAAGAGTCCTTCAGAAATGGCCGAAACCACTTGAATCTTGAGGCCTTTCTCA
>CAZHOC010000140.1:0-4504 GCA_964534295.1 uncultured Bacteroidia bacterium
TCTTTCGCTTGGTCTTTTTCTTCCTCTTCTTCGGATCGCCAAGAACTCCTTCCGTCTGGGCGTATCTTTTGACCGCTTTACGTATCGTCGCATTGACACTTCCGTAGGCAGCCGCTGTCGCGGAACGATAAGTCTGATAAGCTGGCAGCTGCTCGGGTAAAGAATCTTGGAGATAAGGGCTCAGCCATTGTTGGGCGGTCCGCATTACTTGCGCAAAGCTTGCTTCGCTTCCCGCCGTTAAAATTACACTGATTTTCGTCTTGCGTTTACGCCAAGCATTGAGCCAAATCAGTACCGCTGCTGTAAGACCGCTGCCTGCATCTATGCAGATGTGGTCAAAGCGTTCGCCAAGGGCGGCCTCATTACGCTCAATATCCATCAGCAGACTGGCTAAGCCCGCTACTGCTGGGGGGCAAAATCCTCCTTCCGGCACAACATATGATGGACCAATTTGCTTGTCCAAAGCGGCCTGAGCTATCTGCACGGCATGGGGCCACTCCTCATTTTTCAACCAACAGATTTCGTCTTCCTGAGCGAGTAGATCTAGCAAAAGAGCGTTCCCGCCTTTGGGGGGAGAGTGGGAAGCTTTGAGAAATAAATGGGGCTGCAAGCCAGCCTCTCTAAGCCATTGTAGTAAACTGACCACATGATTGGAACGAGGCCCCCCAATAATCCCAATGTGTTGGTAGCCTCCTCTGATTAAAAAGGGTAGTAAGGAAGCGATTTTACGCTTTTTGCTGCCAGTAGTACCAAAACCGCTTTCGTCCTCCCTTTTGAGGTAGACGTTCTGCGCTGCAGTACCAAAAGTCCGCAGCAAATGGACGCGACTTTGATACAAAATATCTAATTGGCAGTCATTCAAGAAAGTCGCCCATCCCTCCTCTCGCATAGCTAAGTCTCCAAGCATGTTTTCAAATTAGGTAAATGAGACAAATGAATTATAGCGAATGTATTTTTTTCTATATCTTTGGAGCATCATTATCTGCAATATATGACGCTAATTTCCTCAATCTCAGGCACCCGTGGCACTATTGGCGGCTCGGTTGGCCATAATCTCACCCCTATAGATATTGCCCGATTTACCGCTGCTTATGGCACTTGGTTAACGCTTAAGACAAGTAAACGAAAAGTAGTATTAGGGCGAGATGCGCGTCCTAGTGGAGAAATGTTGCAAAGCATCGTCAGTGGTACTTTGGTAGGCTTAGGCTTTGAAGTGGTCAATCTTGGCCTTTCTACTACGCCCACAGTGGAAGTGGCGGTGCCAGAATTGGAAGCAGCCGGTGGGATCATTTTGACTGCTTCTCACAATCCGGTAGAGTGGAACGCTCTCAAACTCCTCAATGGTAAAGGAGAGTTTGTTACCAAAAAAGACGGGATGGAAATCCTGGAGATACTCGAAAATGAGTTATTCAACTTTAGCGAAGTGAGAGAGCTCGGTAAAGTGACGCATATAGAGGATTTTGAAGCTCGCCATATTGAGATGATTCTTAAGCTCAAACTGGTTGATAAATATGCCATCAGAAAGGCTGACCTTAAGGTTGTCGTAGATGGTGTCAACAGTAGTGGAGGAGTGTATGTCCCTCAGATGCTAGAGGCATTGGGGGTTACCAATATTGTTAAGCTCAATTGCGAGCCTAATGGTTGGTTTGCGCATAACCCGGAGCCTTTGGCTCAAAACCTCACCCAAATTTGCGAATACATCCAGCAAAATGGGGCTGACCTTGGGATCGTGGTAGACCCCGACGTTGATCGACTTGTTTTTATCGACAACGAAGGCAATATGTTTGGAGAGGAATACACCTTGGTCGCAGTGGCTGACTACGTGCTTAAGCATACCAAGAGTGCGGTTGTTTCAAACCTTTCTTCTAGTAGAGCATTGGCAGATCTTGCGGCTCAACATGGTTGCCGCTATTATGCATCCGCTGTTGGGGAAGTGAACGTTACCGAAATCATGAAGCGTACGGATGCTTTGATTGGTGGCGAAGGTAATGGCGGGATTATCTATCCTGAATTACATTATGGACGTGATGCGCTAGTGGGGATTGCCCTTTTTCTCTCTCATTTGGTCAAGAGTGGCAAAACCATGGCTGAGCTCCGAGCTACTTATCCATCCTACTTCATGGCAAAGCGCAAAATGCAACTTACTGAAGGGATGGATGTGTCGGCTATGCTAGAGCGCTTTAAAGCAAAATATAAAGACGAAAAAATCAACGAAGCAGATGGGGTCAAAGTTGACTTTGCAGAGTATTGGGTGCACCTTCGCCGCTCAAATACTGAACCCATCGTTCGTATTTATACCGAAGCCAAGACCCAGGCTCAGGCCGATGAATTGGCAGAAAGAATTATTGCGGAATTAACTGAGCTGAGCTAAACTGACGAACCATATGAATATGGACAGCCGAATTTATTTAGATAATGCGGCTTCTACTCCTTTGGATCCGGAAGTCTTTTCCCACATGCAGCCTTGGTTCTTGGAACATCCAGGCAATCCATCTTCTACCCATGCATTTGGTCGCCCCCTGCGCAATGCGATTGAAGCAGCCCGTAGAGATATCGCTAAAGTGATTGGTGCGCAGACTGGGGAGATTTTCTTTACCAGCGGAGGTACCGAAGCAGACAACCTCGCTATTAAGGGAGCAGTCTGTGGCCTAGGCCATAAGCATATTATCTCATCCCCGATTGAGCACCATGCGGTAACTCATACCATCGAAAATTTGGTGGAGAAAGGAGATGCAACCGTTAGCTGGTTAAATCTAGATGCAAAAGGTAATATTGATCTTGCTGAGCTAGAAAGCCTGCTCAAGGCTCACCCTAAGAGTTTGGTCAGCTTAATGCACGGTAATAATGAGATCGGTACCCTAAATGATATTCAGGCGATTGGTGCTTTGTGCGAGATGCATGGGGCTATCTTTCATTCAGACACGGTACAGACGATGGGCAATTTGCCGATCAATGTTCAAGAGGTAAATGTTCACTTTCTAGCCGCTTCTGCGCATAAGTTCAATGGGCCAAAAGGCACAGGCTTTTTGTTTGTGCGTCGTGGGTATAAAATTCCCGCTCAAATCGATGGGGGAAGCCAAGAGCGTAACCTCAGAGCGGGTACAGAGAGTGTCGCCTCCATCGTGGGTATGTCTGCGGCTTTGCAAAAGTGCGACCGCATGATGGATGAGAAACAAAGCAAGCTCTGGGGACTTAAGCAGCATATGAAATCTCTTTTGGAAGCCTCTTTTCCTGCTGTGCGTTTCAATGGAGAAATTGAACCAGGCAAATCTTTGCCGACGGTACTCAATGTTGCCTTTCCCTGTGGAGAGGAGGATGCAATGCTCCTTTTCAATTTAGACCTGGCTGGAATTGCCGTTTCTGGTGGTTCGGCCTGTAACTCTGGGGCCAATATTGGCTCACACGTTTTGCGAGGAATCGGTGCAGATCGCTCGGCTTTAATTAACTCGGTAAGATTTTCTTTTGGCGCGCAAAATACAAAAGAGGAAATAAATCAGACCGTCGAAAAACTAAAAGCCATCATAAAAACACCGGCCATGTAAGTTTAACGACGGCTTAACCTCTAGTGTGGTGCTTTTTCCCTCCTTTTTTCACTAACTTGCCAATGTGTTCGTTAGTTAAAAGCACAACGAGCCCTTTGTTCAACTTGCAATACCGGATTATCCTCGCTGTGATGTATTTTGTTTCGCGCTTCGCGGAACACGCAAACCCAACCTATAACCCGGTGAGGGAAGCTTGGCATGGAAGGAGGAAACGTAGCAATTTATTTAGATTTTGAAAACCTAGCCATTTCGGCGGATACCGTGTATCCATCGCATGCAGCTCCTTTGGCTATTGAGCCAATTGTAGACTTTGCCCTGTCAAAGGGTGCGATCAGGATCAAACGGGCCTATGCAGACTGGTCTAGGGATCTCTTTGCCCAATATCAACCCAAATTGATGGAAAAGGGCTTTGAGTTGATTCACCTTCCTGCTACCAATCTACAAGGTAAAAATGGTTCTGATGTTCGTCTCGCTATCGACGTGATGGAGATGCTCGAACAGTTTAGCGATATCGATCATGTGATCATAGGATCAGGAGATACTGACTTTATTCCTTTGATCCAACGTCTACGCTCCCGCGGCAAAACAGTCCTAGTCTTGGGCTTCGAGCATAGCGTAGGCAATTTGGTCAAACTCAACAGCGCTGCCTTCAAATCCCTTGAGGATCTCCTAGGTATGCCGCGTGAAGATGTGCGTAAGCCAGAGCGCGTTATCGATCCTGAGAATCTAGAGATAGGAAGACAGGTCTTGATAGAATTTATCAAGAATCGTACAGATACAGGTCCAATTTTGATGGCAAGGCTCAAGCAGCAACTTATGCGCTTGCAACCAGACTTTTCTGAGAAGACACTTGGTTTTGCTTCCTTTAAGTCATTTGTTGAGGCTATGGAAGGCGACCTTGTCGAACGCATAGAAATGGAGCAGGATACGCTGCCCTTGGTCCATCTCCAAGAAGACGATAC
>CAZHOC010000140.1:4514-9193 GCA_964534295.1 uncultured Bacteroidia bacterium
TCTACTCCTGAATCAAATTATCGTGAATTGGCGGAGCGCTTCCTCAACAAAAAGCTGCGCTATATCGCGGCTAGTAATCGCCGAAACGAGATGTCTTTGGGATTGTTGGCCTTGTATGAAGATCACGTTGCCATTTCGATGAATGAGATGTTTGACCTGCTTTATGATCACCTCGAGCAAAAGCAGGCAAAGACGGACATCAAAAAGTACATCAATACACTATTTACCGGCGGTGCCTTCGAACCACGCGAACCTAACTTGAATGGTCCTCTATTGGCGCGTCCTTTCAAATTGAAAGCAGCCTATCAAGACCCCGAATCCATCGATCAGGTTTATATCCAGCGTGTTAGCGAGATCTTGCAGAGCCGCTACCCCGACCTCCCCGCCTTTGAGATTCTGGATCTTTTGGTATAATTCCTACTACTTTTTCTTCTTGACTTGCTCTCAGATGAGTAAGTATCTCCTCTGTATTCAGATTGATCACCCGCAATCTCCGGTCGTCCTGAGCGATTAATAAGGATTGATCATTTGCCCATGCCAAATGCCCTATTCCCGCATTGGTTTCGGTCTGAAATTCTCCTTGCCAGCTGCCATCAGCACTATAGAGCATAATTAGTCCCTTACGAGTAGCAAGAGATAAGCGTTCCCCGGAGGGTGAAACAGCAATAGACTGAGCATCACGAATCGGAAGATCTGTCTGCCAGACTAATTGAGGTCTATCATTGAATTCGTAGCAGCTGATTTGATCAATATCCAGTAGGAATAAGCGTTCTCCGGAGGAGTCAAAAACGCCCTTTCTTGCCTTAGCCGGAAACTCATCTAGCTGTTTGCTCTCAGTATCAAAGAGATTGATTTGGCGATGATCGTCTATGGAGACCACTTGCGTACGGCCGGGCCGAACGATCAACTCTTTTACGGGGAAGCTATGACTGGGACCTCCTATGACATGGCCTAGCGCCAAATTAGCATTGGCAAATGGGTCCTGTTGGACTTGTATCTGTTGTTGCAGTTGGCTTGCGTCCTCCCCTCGTAATGCGTCTAGATTAGGCAGGGACTGCATACCGGGTGTTTCGTAGACCTTCTCGCCCTGAAGGTTCCAAATTTTGATCGACCAATCTTGGCCAGCACTCACAAAGTGTTCCCCATCATCAAGGAACGCTAGACAAAAGACTTCCCCCCAATGTCCTGCAATCTGCTTGCGCAAAGTTTCCATTGGGTCTTTGGCCTCCATCATCGTTTTGGGATCAGGCAGGCTCGGAAATTCATCTGCTTGAATACTGTCAGGGCGATAATTAAACTCCGTAGCAAAGCTAAGGAGCTCATCGATATGGACGCCTTTAATGGAGAGCTTTGAGCGTTCCCCGTGAAGGGAAATAATCTCAATATTGCCAATCTCATCCCCATATACTAGGTGGCTGCCATTAGGGGAGAGGGCAACCGAAGAAATCCGTACTCGATTTGGCTGAATCCAAACCTCTGGTTTAGGGTCGCTTAATCCTTTGAAAAGAGAAATTTGACGAGCAGTGCTGAGCAATAAGGCTTGGGTGTCGCGTAGATATTGAAGCTGAATAGGAGCGCGATTCAAGCGCTTTTGGAGGGATAAATGATTTATTGATAAATCCCAAAGAAAGAGCTCGCCCCTACTCAGAGCCGCAACTCTATTTCCATTAGGGGACATCTGAAGTTCTTCCGCTCGGTCTAGTGCTTCTGCTCTTAGCGCAAATGATACTTTTGACTCTGCCTGAATAATTTGACAGTCATCTTCCCTTGCGATTAAAAATTCACCTTCCATCAAAGCTGGAGCTACCAAGCGAGCCTTTTCGATTGCCATGATAGCCTTGACAGCTGGATTCCCATTTTGCTGAATTTGCCAGAGGTTTTTGCGAGTCAATAGGATGATACTGTTAGTCTTAGTGGACCAATAGCCATCTCTGATATTGTCTTCAAAGGCAAATTCTAGATCGTCGTAGCGCTCCAATTCAATATGTGCTTGCATGGTGCTACCATTTTCTAGGACGACAAACTGGATGTGGTGCTGGGGCACAAATAGAGCGAAGGCGATATTTTCAAACTTCTTATTGTACTGTGATTTGAGAGCACCTTCCAGATCATATAACTGAGGACCGACTTCTGGATGGAAAACTAAGACAGCTGTCTCATCTGCGTTAAAAGCAAAATCATGTAAAAGGAAGCGCGATTTTTGTCTTCCTCCTTTACCGCTACTCCTTTTTCCTGCGTAGCGGCCAATACCTTGCTCTACTTCTAGTTTAGGAGATAGGGCTATTCCCACGGCCTTTTGCTGATTGAGGTCCCAAAGACTCAGAATACCCTCTTCTTGCAAAAGTAAAACCTGGTCGCCGGCTTGGTTCCAACGCATTTGGATCACCGCCTGAGACTGTGCTAAAGAGAAGAGGGGCTTGCCAGAGAGATCACAGATGACAGCATCATGCTCAGCATAGGCCAAAAGCAACCACTTCCCATTGGGAGAGAAGCCACAGGCTAGAATAGCTTGCTCAGGGGCTGATTGGCGATAGAAAAAACTATTGTGGAAGGCCTGCCGGACGGATTGTTCGCTCAAGGAATCTGCTTTGATATCCCAAGCTCGGAGAGCTTCAATGCGCTCAGTATCTCTAACTCGTGGAGACTTAAGAATGCGAGAGCAGAGGTAGAGATGTAACTCGGCTTGATTAGGATTACGTCTGCCTCGGCGCCCTTTTTCGATGATGGCTAAGTCTTCAGCATCCAAGGGCCGCGGTCGAGCACTCTCACGATTGAGGACCAATTGATTGCGCAATACCCGTACAGATTGCTGGCCAACAGCATTGGATTCGTCAAAGCGACGCTGCACCAAAGGAGCTAGCGTATCATGCGCTAGTCGAGTGGTATTGTTTTGCTTAGGATCGATCAGTAAGTAGCGAGTCTTAAGCTTGGTCAGTAGCTTATTAAAGGTGGCTGGCAGGATAGAAAAAGCGGCTCTCAGTTCTCCAAAACTCCGTTTGGTGGCAGTGCCCAGGGGAGTAGTATGATAGTTGAGCAGGTCCAAGACAAGGCCTGATTTTACAAGTTCTGCTTCCTCAGCTTCTAAGGATTTGAGCTGTTGGTGCAGGAAGTCTTCCATGCCCAAACCATTTTGCTGAAACGCCCGATACAAAGAGAAAGTGAACTGTAAATTTTGCGGATCAATTTCTTTGGCTTTGCGCCACATCTTGGAAAGCAAAATCTGCAGCATGGGAGCTACTGGGGACTCTGGATCTTGCAATAGATCATCGGCTATGTGCTCCGCAAGCGATTTTTCTTGGCCTTCCTTTTTCTCGATGCTAAGTTTATATCTTTCTCTACAACCATCTTCTCGACTCACGCCTTCTACGGCGTCGATAATATCAGGGCGCTTGAGCCTCTGCAAGAAGACCTTTTGCCAAGGCAAAGCAGCCACTTTAAAGGCTTCTTCAATCTCTGCCAGATACTCCTTGCGGTAACTAAGGACCAATTTCCCTTTTAATAATGGCTCTGGGCCAAAGAACATTTCCTTTAGCACCGCTAAGAAATCTTCCCATTCTTGGGAGGGAGTCGTTCCCCGCAGGGGCCGTGTAAAAACTTCCTCTCCCTGATCCAAAAAGACAATCAGAGGTTGCTGGCTTTCTTCTTCAATTTTATGCCAGGCTTGGAAAATAGCCTTAACATCAGTAATTGCTAAACCTGCCTGTAAAGTCCCCAATAAGCCCGCATCCTGCGAACGCCGGAGATATTTGATTTGATGATCTTTTTTTAGTCTGGGACTCAGTCCAGCGGCTAAGAGGGAAGATTTTCCTACCCCAGAACGACCATACAAATGAATCACAGGGGGATCTTGTAGTGCACTAGAACCCTCCCAGCCTTTGGCTTTGGCTTGGGCTTCTAAGGCTTTTTGCTGGGGTTTGACGCGGATCTTTTCATATAAGGCTCTAATCTGAAAGGAGCGCCCAAAGAAGATCCGAGCATCCTCTTCTCTAAACCATTCGAGATAACGATAAGGCTCCTCTGGGTAAATCTCCTCTAGCGCTGGCAAGCCAAAGAGTGGATCCTTAGCGGCACTCGGTAAGTTCCACTCGTGGATGCGTTCGGCCCCAGGCCGGACATACAAATCCCAAGGAAAGCGACCACTATTGCTTTCGTTTTCTTCGAAAAACAAATTGCGGTGGCGTTCGCCGTGGCGGATCTGCACACTAGCCACTGACTCCTGAAAGGCCGTGAAAAGCCCGTCCCCCTTGCTCAGACTATGAAAAAAATTGGTAGATAAGTCCTTGGCGACGCTGTCTTTGATCTGCTCGGAAGTGGCAATGATAGCGGGTACGCCTTCGGCTAACAATAGGTCTGCCTGCTTTTGAGTCGAGCAGCCGTTGAGGAAGACCAATTGAAGATTTGGCTGTAAACCGAGGAAACGTGCCAAGCCGCTGCCATGCGCTAATTCGGGCTTTCCTTCTGCGGATTCGAGGCAGAGGTGGAAAGAACCCGCATGACCCGCAAAATGAAAAATCGCCAAACGATTGCCAATCCGTTGAAAGGCGTCCATCAGGCGATCGATATCGGTATCCTCCACGATTTCCAGCTCGCAGAGATGAGGAATCTTGGCTAAATGCGCGATTATCCCCTCTTTCTCTGCTTTGAGTTGGGCTAAAAATCGGTCAGGTTGACTCTTGTCA
>CAZHOC010000141.1:0-9189 GCA_964534295.1 uncultured Bacteroidia bacterium
GCCAAATTAGCTCTTTCAGAAAAGTAATCGATACCCTACAAGTATAGGATGAAAATGTGCTTAATTTAGGCATGCCGACGGTTTTTAGGTAATTACTCCCGAAAGCTTTCGGGACGCGGAACGCTTATCCCCATTTGAAATCAAGCCGTATTTGCTGTTATTTCATATAGCAAAAAGCTAATAGGGTTTACCCCATGCGCAAACTCAACGTTTCCCTTAAATATCACAGCAGGATCGCGGCCCTCTTGGGGGCCTGGGGCTTTTTGTTTGCCTTTTTTGTGCGGCCTTTTCGGCATGGGACGATGGATTTGGCCAAATGGATTTCGGTGAGTTTGGGGTACAGTCTTTTGGCGTTTTTGTCCTATCTGTTGCTCGCTTGGCTGCAAAAATGGCTATACGAAAAGCGAGGTAATTGGAATCTTGCTTTAGAGATCTCTGCCTACGGCTTGTTTTATACAGTCTTTGCTGTGAGCAGCTTCGCTTATTATCGCAGCCCGATCATCGAGGGATTTTATGATTTTGGAGAGTATCTTCTCAAGATTATTCTCAATGTCATTTTGGTGCTGACGCCCATTCTTTTTATTGCTCGACGTTATGTGCAAGGATTACTCCCGCCGGAGGCGGCAGAGATTATCCTCACTGGAGAGAATAAGCGCGATCGCCTCAGGCTCAAGGCTACCGAATTGGTCTGCATCTCCAATGCGCAAAACTATGTGGAGATCTATTATCTCGAGCAAGACCAACTCAAAAAGAAATTGATCCGAACCAGTCTTAAACAACTACAAGCAGAGCATGATTTTCTACTGCAAATTCATCGCTCTCACCTCATCAATCCCGCCCATTTCAAGAGTTGGAAAGACGCCAATACCATTTTGCTTACTCAAATCGAGCTGCCTGTTTCTAAGACTTATAAGAAGCAGCTACATAGCCTCTGATTTTCATACCTAAAAAGGCTCCTTTCATCCCTAATGCCTGCTAGGGCAGGGGAGAGGCCGATTTTTAGGCTAGTTTAGCCTTGGCTAAATGTACTTGAACAGCCTACCAAATTCATATGAAAGGAAAGAAAATACTCAAGTGGAGTCTGCGGATATTGTTGATGCTTGTGCTGATTACGGGTGGCGTACTTATCTGGATAGACAGCCAGCTCAAGGCTTCTCGAGGTGGCGGAACGGAAGTCATCCAAACTGCTGGGCTTGCCACTCCCTATGAGACTTTACTCATCCAAGACGTGCAAATCCTCGCACCTGATTGTAGTCATTTCGTTCCTCATCAAAATGTTCTGCTCAAGGATGGACTGATCAGTGCCATTTTGCCTGACAGTCTGGTTCCGCAAGGCGTAGCGATTATGGATGGCAAGGGGCAATTTCTCATTCCGGGTTTAGTTGATTCCCATGTGCATTTGCGAGCGAGCAAAAATGATCTTTACCTCTATCTCGCCAATGGCGTCACCGGTATCCGAGAAATGTCTGGCAATCTCGAACACCTAAGCTGGAAAAAGGAAATCGTCGAAGGTGCCCTCGGGCCGGATATGTTTGTCGCTAGTGAGAAAATCAACAGCAAAAGCGGTTTTGCCGCCATTTTTGAAAATTGGACTCGCGCGCGCATCAACTATGCCACCGAGGAAGCCGCCGCCTCCAAGGTCAAAGAACTATCAGAGCAAGGCTTCGACGCGCTCAAAATTAGCTCTTTCCTCAATTATGATATGCACCAAGCTACCCTCAAGTATGCCCAGCAATATGAGCTGCCTGTAGTCGGCCATATCCCTTATGATGTGGGATTGGATCGTTTCTATGCTTCTGGTCAAGCAGAAATTGCCCATATCGAAGAGCTGACCAAGGGTGTAATCTGGCAATATGGCGGCTATGGTCCGGACAATGCAGCGGAATTTCTCCGACACCTGCGCAGCCAGAGTGATAGCATTGCAGCCCAAGTCAAGCAAAACGATATGCCTGTGTCCTCAACTCTCGCGTTGATGGAAAGCTTGCCAGGTCAAAAGGTAGACTTAGCTTCCGAAATCAAAGGACTGCCCATCGAATACGTCAACCCCATCTTTATCGAAGGCAATTATATGGTCAAAGGCTGGTTGCCCGGCAACAATCATTATGAAGAGCCCGAAGAGGTGAGAACGGACCCAGAGATGCGCCAAGGATCTCAGATATTTTGGCGTACTTATGTAGAGGCCCTGCACATTATGATTGCTTCTTTGCAAAAGTATAAAGTCCCCATACTTGCAGGTACGGATGCCAATACACCATTGATGGCACCGGGATTTTCATTACATGCCGAGCTGGTTTCATTAGCCGATGCAGGCCTAAGCAATGCTGAGGTGCTCTATTCCGCTACTGCTGCAGCCGGCGATTGGATGCATGCCAATACGGGTCGAATTGAAGCAGGCTATCGGGCTGATTTGCTGCTTTTGTCTCAAAATCCATTAGAGGACATTCAAAATACCCAGACTATTGAGACGGTTTTCAGCGGTCAATATTGGATGGACAGACAGCAGCTAGACGCAATCTTGGCGGCTGTCAGGGAGGTCAATGATGCAGCGCGGAGGGTGGATTTGACGGCTGAGGTTTTTTCTGGGCCTCCCGATAGTTATCGGGAGCGCGGAACGCCTATCTCTATGGGCCCGATGAGTCGCACACCCCTACCAATTACCTCAGTCAAGGCTAAGTACTTCGGGATGGCCCAACTCCGCAAGCATGCACCTGTTTACAATTCTGCCAACTGCTTGCTCAACCAATCTCCGTGGATGCCACTTTCCGAAGCCAGTAGTTCTTGCTGTAGTTTTGGTTCTGCTTTTTTTCGTTGAGGCGAGGGCAAGGTCCGATGCTTCATCAACTTACGGAGCAAACGCACAAACTCTCGATAGCCCGTTTTGCGGTAGTCTGGCAGCAGGCGGTCGCGCCTCAGCGAATTGTCAAAAGCATGCAAACCCGCCTCTAGTGCTTCGTCATCTTGCATTTCGTAGTAGATTTTGAGTTGCATGCTACGTCCCCCGAGGAGGTAAAACACATCTTGATATTGGACCTGCGTCAATTGACGCAATGCGGCCCGGCGTTCGCCACGGGCGTAGAGAAAATAAGCGCGATTATAGGCCAAGGCATTGTGGCGTTGCTCGGGAGCCACGCGTTCCGCGAAGCGGTCCAAAAAATACTCCGTCCACTCATACTCCTGCAATCTCACGCCTAGCACCACGATGTTTTTGAAGTCGTTGGGAGAAATGTAGCCCTGATAATAGATCAACTCCTGCTCGATCATTTCTTGGTAGATGCCAAAGAGTTCGCCGAGGTATTGGGCTTGACCTTTGTTGGCCTGCTTGATGCAGTAATTTTGGGCGTATTGGTAGAGGGGTTTGTGCTCCTCGTAGGGGATTTGCTGCTGCGCAGAACGCTTAAGCAAAGCCCGAAAATGCTCGAAATGGGCGTCCGATTCATGCAAAAGCATCTGCAATACCGCCTGATACAAACTCAGGTGCGGCCAGGCTGCAAAACGCTCAAAATCAGCTTCTATATAAGCCAAAAACTGCTTAAGCCCCGGCAAAATCTGCGAGTCCTGCAGCACATTGCGGCGGTTGAGCAATTGGCAGGCGGTCTTGAGCATATGGCCCACAAAGTAGCGGTCGCCCCATTCGGTTTTGCGTTGCAGGCTTTGATCGAGGGCGCGCACATTTTGCTCCGTAAAGGCGATATAACGCTCTTCTTCCACCAGCTGATAAAGCAAGAAATCTGGCTCGGCGAAATAAGACTGTCGCTTGGCCAAGCGCTCAAAGTAGCGATCTGTTTGCTGATAAAGGCCCTCTAGTTTGCGCTCTCGACTCAGGCTGAGGAGTTGGAGTTTGCGTTGCTTGGGTTGGGCCTTCAGATGCTCCCATACCAAAAAATCCTCCAAGAGTGCCTTGATATCCGAAAGGTGATTGGTAATGCGGGCATAGTTAAAATCCCGCTGCGGATAAAGCGCCCCGTCTAAGCGTTCCCGATTGAGGGCATCCATCTCCAAATCCGCCAAAATCAAGCTGAGCAAACGGGATAATTTCTCATCCGCATTATGATAGGGCGAGTCTACCCACTTCTGAAAACGCTGCTGTTCGCGTGGATCAAGGCTTTGGAGCGAATGGATTAGAACGTTTTTACTCATATAATTTCTATAAATAGTAACCAATATCTTCCTCAATACTCAAAAAATCAACACTTCAATACTTCAATAATTCTATAAATCTCAACAAAAGTGTTTTCGCTACTGCACTTTTGCCTCTACTTTTGTATTGTCCACAAAAGGAATTATCCAGATCAATGGGGCCGGTCTGAACAAACACAAGCCAACCTAACAAATCAAAACCCGATGCGACATTTACACATTAGCCTTTTTACAGTCTTTTTGCTCAGCTCAATTGCCCTCTTGGCGCAGGTGCCGCAAAGCATCAATTATCAGGCGATGGCTTTTGATGGGACTGCGGTTTACGCAAACCAAACCTTCGACATTCGCTTTACGCTGCACCTCAACAATGCCACGGTTTATGAGGAAACGCACTTTTCGACGACCTCTAATTCTCAGGGGCTATTTGTTTTGAAGATTGGACAAGGCGTTCCGAGCAGCGGTACTTTTGCAGGTATCGATTGGAGTGCTGGCCCTTATTCGCTGCGTACTGAGCTCGACCCTGGCTCGGGTTATGTCTTGATCAGTGATCACAGTTTTAGTAGTGTGCCTTATGCCCTCTACGCGGAACGCTCCTCCCTGCCTGTAGAAGATGAACTGTCTTTTAATGGGGATACGCTACAAATTGCTCAAAATGGGGCTACGCTTGGACAAATCCTCAAATGGAATGGGCAAGATTGGGTACCTGATTTTGACGCCAACCAAACTTATGGTCTGCAAGTTAGCGGCAACATATTGACCCTCGTGCCAGGTGGCACCAATGTTTCAGTTCCCGTAGGCACTCAATACACAGCCGGTGCTGGTGTAAATATCGTGGGCGGCACGATTATCAATACGGGAGATATTGATCCTAGCGATGATATTACAACTTCGTCGAATGCAGGTGGAGATGTCAGTGGTGTCTTTTCCAATTTGACGGTTGCCGGCCTGCAAGGAAATCCGGTAGCCAATGCTAACCCAAGTGCCAATGATGTGCTCAAATGGAATGCACTTAGTGCACAGTGGGAGCCTGCTCCCGACGCGGTTTCAGGTGGAGGAAGTATAAATGTCAGTGCAAGATTGAGTGGAGATGGGACAATTGGTAGTCCGCTAGATATTGCCCAAAACGGGGCAATTAATGGGGATGTCTTGTCATGGAATGGAACGGTTTGGGCTCCGGCAAGTGTGAGTGCCAGTCCGATCACAGCTGGGGTCGGCATTACGGTCGCCGGAGGCGTGGTGAGTAATACGGGAGATACCAATCCGAATGATGACATCACGATTGCTACCACCGCAGGTGGCGATCTCAGTGGCCTTTATCCCAATCCTACCGTCAATGGTCTGGCTGGCTTTCCGCTTTCTTCTCAATCCCCAGGCTTGAACCAAATTCTCAAATTTAATGGTACCACTTGGGTGCCTGATTTGGATGATGATACAGATGCCGATGCCGATCCTACGAATGAAATTCAGACTTTGACGCAGACGGGCAATACCATAAGCCTTTCCGGTGGCGGAGGTAGCGCAACTATCCAACCCTATTTAAATGGGGCGGGGATTGATATCACCAACAATATCATAAGCAATACAGGTGATATAGATCCGACAAATGATATTACCAACACGACTCCCGCCGGAGGGGATTTGAGTGGCGTTTATCCAAACCCCATTGTCGTTGGCATCAATGGATTTTCATTTGCCAATGCGACTCCATCAACTGGACAAGTCTATAAATGGAATGGTAGCCAATGGGTCCCTGCTGATGATCTAGTAGATGATGCCGATGCCGATCCGAATAATGAACTACAGACCTTAGCCATAGCGGGTGGCAACATCAGTATTTCAGGTGGAAACTCCGTGCCCCTCCCTGTTTATTTTGAAGGAACTGGGATTGACATCACCAATAATGTAATCACCAATACCGGCGATACCGACGCCTCGGACGATATTACCACAGCGACAGCGGCTTTTGGAGATGTCTCCGGCACCTTCCCGTCCCTGACAGTAGATGCCTTGCAAGGCAATCCAGTGGCCAATAGTGCACCGAACACAGACCAAGTGCTCAAATGGGATGGCACCCAGTGGACTCCCGCAGTAGATGATGCTGGGCCTTGGACCGAAAGCGCAGGCACGGCCATCCACGATGGCGATATGTCGCTACAAAATGCAGGCGGTCAAACCCGCGTAGCCGCTGGAATCTCACCCAATGACCGGGGCTTTATCAATGTCTACGACGAATTCAATAACCTCAAAGCCGGTATCCAGATCAATGCCAGTGGTCAAGGAGAAGTCTTTGGCGATACCAAAACCTTCCGCATGGACCATCCTGAGGATCCTAGCAAAGAAATCTGGTACGCCAATCTCGAAGGGCCAGAGGCAGGTGCTTATGCCCGTGGCACCGCTGAGTTGGTCAATGGGAGCGCTACGATCAGTTTCTCTGAGCACTTTCAACTCATTGCTACGGCCGAAAACATGACCATCATGCTCACGCCGCTTTCTGGAGATAGCGAAGGCTTAGCCGTGATTGAAAAAACCACCCAAGGCTTTGTGGTCAAAGAACTGCGAGGAGGCACCGGTACCTACCGCTTTGATTGGGAAGCCAAATGTATCCGCAAAGGATTCGAAAACTTTGAAGTCATCCGCGACCGCAAATAATCCCCAAACCAACACCAACGATGAAAACATTCATCCTAACCACACTGCTGGGGCTGAGCAGTTTGACACTTTGGGGGCAGATCCAAGTACGTGATGTCGTCGGTGCCGAAGGCGGCGTCGGACAAAACGGAACTTTGACGGTCGTCTACTCTATCGGAGAACCCATCATCTCCGCACCCGAACTAACGGGAGGATTGCTGGCCAGTGAGGGATTTTTGCAGCCCCTTCCCCTCCTGGCGGCACCTCTTTCTGATAGCGTTTGGCCCGGAGACGCCAATCAAGATGGGGTGGCAGATCAGCTCGATTTATTGGCCCTAGGCATTGGCTATGGGAGTACAGGTCCGGCCCGGCCGAACGCTTCTCTCAACTGGCAAGCACAATGGGCCCCCAATTGGAATGACTCCTTGATCACCTTAGTCAATTACAAACATCTCGACTGCAATGGCGATGGTATCATCAATGCAGCCGATACGCTAGCGATTAATCTCAACTACGGTCTGACCCACAACAAAACCGATCCCCAAGCGACCAATGGCCCGCCTATCTATCTCAATATCTTGGAAGATAGCGTCGCCGTTGGCGATACCGCGACCCTGATCATCGAACTAGGTACTGATAGCATGCCCGCTCAGGATATCTATGGCGTTGCTTTTACGCTCGATTTGGATACCAGTCTCTATCAGCTGGCAAGCGCGAGAGTGTATTATGACAATTCTTGGCTAGGAGTCAAGAATGTAGATATGATCACTTTTGACAAGAAGCTCGAGAATGAGGAGCGCATCGCCTTGGCGATGGTGGGCACCGATCAAACTGATCGCCAAGGTTATGGCCGTGTGGGCAAAATCTCTATCATCATGATCGATGATCTAGCGGGTAAAAAAGATCTTTTTGAAACCTTCAGTGGCGCCATTGGCAATCTTGTCGCGGTCAATAGGGATGGGGAATTACGTAGCCTGCATATTTGCCCCCCGGATTCGGCGGTGCTTTATGAGCGTACAACAGCCATCGACCCTACAGCACCTTTAGCCCTTCGTATCTATCCTAATCCAGCGCGTGAGTGGATCAAAGTCGAGCTTAGCGACACTCATGCCCAGGCCTATCGCCTGCTCAATACACACGGACAAGTAGTCAAAAGCTCGAGACAAGCGTTCCGCGAAGTGGTCATCCCCATCACAGACATAGCCAGTGGCCTCTACTTTTTAGAGATCAAAGCCCATGGGCAAACGCATGTGGAGCGGGTGCAGATCAGGCGCTAGAATATCGAAGGCTGAATATCGAATGTAGAATTTCGAATTAGCCGATTTTCTTCAATATTGGGCGTTCGAAGTTCGGCCTTCAAATCGTTCTCATCATATCTGTCATAATTGGATTTTACAGAGGAGCGTTGCAAAATTTTGCGGCGCTCCATTTTTTTCTTGGGGGAAAGTTTCTGCCTATGTACTTTAGCGGTTGAAAATTGGGTAAAACAAGCGGCACAATATATAGTTATCCCTATATGGAAGTACTTCGCAAAATATTGACCTACGTTGGCCTGCGTAAAGCGGATCCCAATGCCCCGGAAAGCTTCAACCTAAAGATGATGCACGGGATCAACAAGATCTCCATCTTCATGTTTTTGGCTTGTATCGTCATATTGATCGCCCGGGTAATAATGAGATCTTAAAATGAAACCTCCGGCATGGCAGAAGTTCGCGACAGAGCTCAAAAAATTGATCGCGTACGGCGTCTCCTAAAGTCGCCCAATGCACACGTGCGTGCCTTGCTTAGTGTTTTACACCCAACTGAAATTGCTCTCGTACTAGAAGATACCAATCCTGAAATTCAGGAGCGTATCCTGCGCGAGCTACCCAAAGAGTTGATTTCTGAGGCCATCTCAGAGATGGATGAGGATACCAATCCCGGTCAACTCCTTACTTATCTCCATCCTGAAGTAGCTTCTGGCTTGATCAAAGAGCTGGACCCGGATGATGCGGCTGACCTTTTGGCGCAAATCCCCGAAGAGCTGCAAGAAAAAATTCTCTATTACGTCCCGGACGAAGACGAATCAGTCCTCAATCGGCTCCTTGCTTATGATGAGGATTCTGCCGGGGGTCTGATGAACCCGGATGTGGTCGTGGTGCGAGAAAATATGACCAAACTGGAGGCCCTGCGTGAATTAGTGCAGCAGTCTGAAGACGAAATGGAGGACTTTTATACCATCTATGTTACTGATGAACAGTATCATTTGGTGGGATACCTTACTTTTCGGGCACTATTTGTCTCGCGTAACAATGATCGTATCGGCGACATTATGGAGGCTGATATCATTTCAGTTAATGTTGCCATGGATCAGGAGCAGGTGGCCAAGTTGATGCAGCAATACAATCTGCCCACCCTGCCTGTTGTCAATAGAAACAATAAGTT
>CAZHOC010000142.1:0-9182 GCA_964534295.1 uncultured Bacteroidia bacterium
GTAATGCATGCCTGCGGCCACGATGTCCATACTTCTTCTCTCATGGGGACCGCTGAAATCTTGGCTGAATTGAGACCTCATTTCGCCGGGACCATCAAATTGATCTTCCAACCAGCCGAGGAACGCGTTCCCGGCGGAGCTTCTCTAATGATCAAAGATGGTGCGCTCAAAAACCCAGAGGTAGGCGCCATTTTAGGTCAACATGTGCAGCCCTATTTCCCAGCAGGCAAAATTGGGGTTCGCTCGGGTATGTATATGGCTTCAGCCGATGAAATCTATATGCGAGTCATCGGCAAAGGAGGCCACGCGGCCCATCCGGCACATTTTATTGATCCAGTAGTAATGACGGCTCAGATCTTGGTCGCCCTGCAACAAGTAGTCAGCCGTTCTGATCCAAGGATACCAAGTATTCTTTCTTTTGGCCGCCTGGAGGCGAACGGAGCCACCAATATTATTCCTGATTATGTGGATGTGACAGGCACTTTCCGTACGATGAATGAGCCTTGGCGGGCCCAAGCCCACGATAAGATCAAGGATATCGCCCATGGCATCGCCAAGAGTTTTGGCGGTAACGTAGAGCTAGATATTCGCAAAGGCTATCCGGTACTCTATAATGACGAAGCCCTTACTGGCCGTACCCGTGGCCGTATCGCGGACTATATCTGCGAAGAAAACATCATCGATATGGATCTTTGGATGGCCGCAGAAGACTTCGCTTGGTATACCCATGAGGTACCGGGATGCTTTTATCGCTTAGGAACCCGCAATGAGGAAAAAGGAATTGTCCATGGATTGCACACCCCTCATTTTGACATTGAAGAATCGACCATGCGTCTCTCTACCGGATTGATGGCTTATTTGGCTTTGGAAGAGTTAAAGGGATAAGCAAGCGTTTTTAGCCTGAATTTCAGGGGTTTATACGTATTGACAATCGCGTCAATAATGTGCTGATTAGGATATCTTAATTCCAGCTTACACATTAAAACCCCTAAAAATGAAAACGTCCTATTATCTTATTCTCGCTAGCATCAGCTTTGCCCTGATCGCTTGTCAGCCTGCAGCAAAACAAACAGACTGGCAGACGCTAAAAGCGACCATTCAGGGATTGGAAAATCAATATGCTGAGGCGATGAAGTCGTACGACAATCAGGCAATTGCCAATCTCTACTCCGAGGACGCCATCCAAATGCCCAATTATCAACCCATGATCAAAGGCAGGGCCGCCATCTTGGCCAATCTCAATGGCGCTGGCGAAAATCCTGAAGCTAATGGAGGAGGTCCTCCTACTTTTGAAACCATTGAGCTAATGGGAGATGAAGATATGGTGATTGAAATCGGGGCTAGTAAGTCCATGAGTGCCGATGGTACTGCAAAAACGGGCAAATACATGGCCGTATGGAAAAAACAAGCTGATGGTTCCTACCTAATCTACAGAGACATTTTTAATGACGATGAGGACTATGGATCATCAGAAGGCGAGGAGGAAATGGATGTAGAATAGAGGTCCGGCAACCATAGAAGCAAAATCCGCAACTTCGATATTCAAGTCAATTTTTTTGGGTCATGTGTGTATATAGTGTGCTATTTCAGTTTGAAGGTATTGGTGAAATCCATATTATCCCATATTTCAGATAATATTGCCTGACTTTTATTGGCAGTATCCTTAAATGGGTGCTCTTTATATAGCCTTTGATAAATCATGTCTCTTTCCACAGCCATATCTTCTGCCCGTTCTCCTGATAGCTCAAAAATACGTTTCGAAAAATTGGAGTTCCACTTCATTTTCTGCGGATTTACATATCCTTGTTTGATGAATCCTTTGGTTTTCTTCGGACATCGGCATGGATTTTCTGTGTTGACCAGTCCACATTTGTTATTCATCCAGTTATACAATTCCTTTCTGGTTCGAGACAATTTTTGTCTGAAGTTTGCTGGAGTAACGTCAAAAATTTCCGAAGCAAGTTTATGATCGATATCAAATAAATCGCCTATAATATAAATCAACCTCTGTTCTCTATTTAAGCACATTAACATCCCTGCCATACAAGTAATTTGAACCTCTTCTATTAGTTCCTGCATCTCTTGCTCTTCTTCATTAGAAAGATATTGATCAGGTACTTGGTCAATAATTCCAAAAAAAGTATCAAAACCGTTGACTAATATTTTTTCGGGATTACTTCTTTTAGCGTTCAGGTAATGGTTAAAGACAATTCTATAAAGCCAGGTTCTAAGTTTCGCCCTTTCAGGATTATAGCTGTCGATCTTGGTAATGAGCTTAATTACAACTTCCTGGGCAGCATCTTCAGCGTCCTGCAGACTATTGAAAAACTTAAGAGCGACATTGTAAATGTATGGATAATGGCGTTGTACCAGTTCCTCTAGTGCCTGTTTATTCCCTTCCCTGATTTTAGAGATTAAGGCTAAATCTTCCGACTGTTTATATGTTTTTGAACTCAGCATAGGGACTACTCTTATTCATATTTGATACCTTTTGCATCCAACTCCTGTTTTTCATTTTTGCTCATGGTATTGGCATTCATCCAATACGTTACTCCGCAACGAGCACTCGCTGCAGTTCCCAAAATCATGATTGCAAAAATGCCCAAAAGGGTACCAGTGATACCAGCAACTAAACCAAAATACCAACTAGCCAAGATGACCAAAGCTGATACAACTCTGATAATTCTATCCGTCTTGCCAATATTTCTATGGAATGTATAGGAAAGGCCTTTAAAAAATCTTTTCATGCTACTTTGCTTTTTATACACCAATTCGTGCATCTTTTGATTTGATCAGTTCACAGATCTCTATTGCCACCTCTTCAAAATCCTCTGCTTCTTCTGGCAATAACAACCACTTTTTGATGTTGTATAGTGTTAGGTTTTTGATGGATTTGAATTGCGACTTTAGACTATCATGGTGGTTTTCTGAGGTCGCAATCCAAATTCCATTATCTATTGGTTTACTTCTATTATTTCTGTTTGCCAAAACAATTTTATCCTCAACATATATCGCATAGTTGCCAAACATTTTCTTTGTTCGAACGGGTAAGGGATATAAGTAATCAAGGATAAAATCGTAGGGCATGTTAAAAGACTCAATTATTGAATGATAGGAACAATATGCATTACTTCTTTGTAAGGAGTGGCAGCTTCCCGTAAGTGGACATTCTTTTTGAATGCTTTGGTTTTCTCTAGCTTATCAACTGCCCCAGCTCCGCCTTTCCATTCTGCAAAGGCAATCAAGGTTGGATGATAATTCTGATCATTTGCTCCTAATGACTTCAAAGTTGTAATGGGAGTGTAGCCAATCTGTGGTTTAGTTGCCTCAGGCATTACTGCCGCAAAATATTCTTGCAAGGAACTTCCTTTTTCTGGATCAACCCATAAAGCTGCAAAGTCATAAACCTTATTATCTGCTACTTCGATTGAAATACTTTCATCTACTTCAAAGAACCCTTGCACCAGGAAATCCAAGGCATTGTCGCGAATGTTTCTGACTTGTAGAAACTCCGGGTTTGCTTCAAACTTCCTCTTTTGCTCTAGGCTTTCCCATTCAAAGAAGACGATTATTTTCGAAGGGCTATTTTGAATTACTTTTCTCGTTACTGCAAAGCTTCCGATTGGCTTAGCACCATAAGGTATTGCGACAGGCATAACCTGAGAGAAGTATTCTTGGAAAAATTGGTTCTCTTTTCCTTCTTTTACTGAGAGTAGGGCAACTTCAATTAATTTCCCTTCGGTAAAGGTAATGGTTTGACTTTTTTGGGCGAATAAGGAGGTTGAGATAAATACTGCGATTGATACTATTAGATATTTCATTTTTATTAAATGTTAAAAGTGATAAAGAATTAAACCTGGGCCATTCCACCATCAACGGGCAACTCAATCCCATTCACAAAAGAAGAATCTTCAGATCCCAGGAATAGGACTGCTTTTGCGATTTCTTCACTCGTGCCCATTCTGCCGAGCGGAATCATTGACTTCACTTGAGACTTGAATCCATTCGCCTGTTCTTCTGTTAAATCCATTTTCCCCCAGACTGGCGTTTCAATCGGTCCTGGAGACATGGCGTTGATTCTGATTTGACGGGGAGCAAGTTCCATAGTAAGGGTCCGAACCAATGAACGCATAGCTGCTTTTGTAGCTGCATAGACACTCAAACCAGGCATACCCTTTACATTCGATACACTGGTATTCAGAATTATACTGGCTCCATCATTGAGGTAGGGTAAAGCAGCCTGGATGGTAAAATAAGTTCCTCCAAAATTCACATCCCACATTTGTTGGTAGTACTCTTTGTCAGCCATTTCAAATGGACGAGGCTTGGCAATTCCTGCATTGAGGAATAGAATATCAATTTTCCCAAACTTGCTGGTAGTCTGCTCAAGTGCAGATTTTACTTGTTCAATGTTTTGAACATCTGCCAGAAATCCAATAGCGTTTTCTGAGGAAGAAGCATTAAATTTTTGAATTGCTTCAGCTCTCCTTCCTACAATTGCTACCTTGGCAGCCTCTTTTTCAAAGAGTTGGGCGGTTGCTAAACCCATGCCACTATTGCCACCTGTAATAAATGCGACTTTGTTTTGTAATTTCATCTTGTAACTTTTTGTTGAAGTTTTTTGATCATTTACAAGTGTTACAATAGAAATTGCAGAGTGTGACAAAAGAAGAAGATTTTTTATTTAAACACGGTTAACTCCCTTATGAAATGTATTAAAGGGCGAAGCCTAAGACTTGATATTTCTACTTTTTACAAAGTTTTTGACAGTTAATCGGTGAACTCCCAGAATTCTTCCAATCCCGCTATATCCAATATTATTCTCTAGTAATTCTTTTATCTGATCTTCTTTACCTGTGAGTTTGGTCGTTTTTGAAAGACTACCCTTGGGTCTTCCCAATTTTTTTCCTTCACTTTTTTTCCGAGCTAATGCCTCTTTGGTCCTTTGGGATATAAGTTGACGTTCAATTTCTGCTGAAAGACTGAAGGCAAAAGCCAGAACCTTTGAATTGATATTGTCTCCTAATTCATATTGCTCTTTAATCGTGTGAACTTTTACTTCACGGTTCATGCATGTATTTAATATCCCCATTACTTCCATCAGATTCCTACCTAGTCTGGAGAGTTCTGAGATGATGAGCAGATCGTCTTTGTGGAGCTTCATTAACAAGGATGAGATAACGCGGTCTTCTAGTTTCTTTCTTGTACTGACAGTTTCCTCAATCCACTGATCAATAGTCAGCTTTTTACTGTCAGCATATTTAAGAATTTCAAATCGCTGATTTTCAACGTTTTGCTTGTCGGAGCTCACTCGGATATAGGCATAGATCATAGCGTAAATCTCGTGTTGTTATTGAAAACCTATTTATCCAATTAAATTATACAACTTTAGATGGGATTAAAAGGGATTATCCCTAGTCAATTTCTGATTTATCTATAGGCTCCTTTAATCTGTCTAATATGGCCAGTATCCAGGAAACGGCCTATCCGAGGCTAAAACTTCCCTTATCCAGAAAAACACTACGAGATTCTTTTACACCCACTTCAACGGAAATACTGTTTGCCCAAACGCATTGCCGGGAAATCTGGGCGCAAATCTGCCTCTTAAGTTTTATGAAATGTTATCAGCATTTGGGGTATTTCATTATGAGGAAGCAAATCCCTCAATCTATTATTAGTGCTGTTGCTCAGTCTTTGGGTTATCTATTTCTACCACAAGAAGTTCCCGACAATTACGATCAATCAGGGAACAAGTATCGGCACATGCGTTTGATCCGGCAATACCTTCAAGTAAAGCCTATCGGTGAAGGAACCTATTCCACAATGAAAATAGCAGCCAGGGAAGCTGCTCAAACCAAAGAATATCTGGTCGATATTATCAATGTGATGATCGAAGAGCTTATCAGGCAGAGATTTGAATTGCCAGCTTTCAGTCGTTTTACCCGTGAAGCAGGGATAGCTCGTCAAGAGGTGAATCGTGAAGTTTGTGAAAGGATCAGCGAAGCACTTACTGATGATCAAAAAAGTCTCATTGATGAGCTTCTTGAAACTAAAGATGAAAAGGATCAAAGCTGGTGGCAACAAATCAAGAAAGACCCGCCTGCACCTACTGTTAAAAATACCCGAATCTATGTTCAGCACGTAGAATCGATACGACAGTATTATGAGAGCTTGAAAGTATCTGTCTCCTTGCCAGAGGCTAAAAAGAAGCAGCTATATTATGAAGCCTATGCTGCTGATCTGGCCTACCTACGGAAATTTACTTCCTCTAAACGCTATGCATTTGTGATTCTCCTCTTAGAAAAACAGATGAGTAAAGTCCTTGATGATATTGCTCGCATGTTTATTCGCCGAATGAGAAAACTGCATAGAGATGCTGAGAGACTCCTGGATCAATATCACCAACAAAGCAGACAGCAAGTTGCTCTTTTGCTGGGTCATCTGGCTAGAATAACTACTGCTTACCAAAGGCCTGGTACACCCGCAGAGCGGTTTGAAGCCATTGTTGCAGTCATGCCTGCTGATCCTGATCAAGTTTCTGAGCAGTGTTACCAGCATATGGCCTATGCAGAAGATAATTACCGCCTTTGTATGCTTCCCATCTACAAAGGCAAGAGGACGGTATTATTTGATTGTATATCAGCCCTGGAGCTTAGACCTTCTTCTCAGGATGAGACAATGATCAAAGCCATTGAATTTATCCTAAGTCATAGAAACAGCCGCAAAGAATGGATTCCCATCCTGGATAAGCAATCGGGAGAATTACTGTTGGATTTGGACTGGATACCGGATAAATGGCGAAAACTGGTAACTGGGAAAACAAGTAAAGGCAACACAATCACTGAAGTTCACCGAAAGTATTTTGAACTGTGTGTATTCTCAGAACTGGTTCGCCAACTCAGTTCAGGAGACATCTATATCGAAGGAAGTGAAGAACACAGAGATTATAGGAATCAGCAAATTAGTTGGGAACAATACGAGGAGAAGATTCCTGAGTATGAAAACCTTTCTGGCATTCCAACCGAGAGAGAGGCTTTTATTCAAAAAGTAAAATCCGAATTGATACGCGTTGCTCAAAAAGTCGATACAGCATTTCCCAGGAATCGGGATGCCCGAATAGAAAAAGGTGATATAATTTTACGGAGGCCTGCAAAGAAAAAATCACACAAGGATTATCCGTTGCTTGATCACGTGCTTAAAGAGAGAATTAAGCCCCTCAATATTCTGGAAATGCTTGTCCACACAGAAAAGTGGCTCAATCTCAGTAAGCTTTTTCATACTCTATCAGGCAAAGACTCCAAAATCACCAATTATCCGCAGCGATTAATATCTACTTTATTTTGCTATGGTTGTTTCTTGGGGCCTACTCAAACCGCTCGTTCTATCAATGGGATTGATCGCAAGCAACTGGCCTGGGTCAATACCCATCATATTACAGAGGAAAGATTGAATCGGGCCATTACCAAAGTCGTTAATACCTATCATCGGTTTTCCCTTCCTAAATATTGGGGCAGCGGAAAAAGTGTATCTGCTGATGGAACGCAATGGGAAATGTATGAGCAAAATCTCATGGCTCAGTATCATATCCGCTATGGGCGGTACGGAGGGGTTGGTTATTATCATGTATCTGATACCCACATTGCTCTGTTTAGCCATTTCATTCCTTGTGGAGTCAGAGAGGCTGTTTATATCCTCGATGGCCTGATCAAAAACCAATCTGATGTTCGGCCAGATACTGTTCATGGAGATACCCACTCCCAAAATACAGTTGCCTTTGGACTGGCTTATCTATTGGGAATCAAACTCATGCCTAGAATCAAAAACATCAAAAACTTGACGCTCTTTCGGCCTGAGAAAGGAATGCAGTTTAACCATATTGATGAGTTGTTTTCCGAAAAGATCAATTGGACGCTTATTCAAACCCACCTGCCGGATATGCTTAGGGTAGTGCTTTCGATTATGAAAGGGAAGATTGCTCCTTCTACCATTTTAAAAAGATTGGGTTCTCACAGCCGGAAAAACAAACTCTACTATGCCTTTCGGGAATTAGGCAGAGCCGTAAGGACTCAATTCCTCCTTCAATATATCCACGATATTGAGCTTAGAAAAACCATCAGTGCAGCTACCAACAAAAGTGAGGAGTTCAACCAATTTGCCGATTGGATTGCTTTTGCAAGTAAGAAAATCTCAGACATGAGCAAAACAAAGTCATCAAATACAATCACCTGGTTGCCAATCTGCTTATTCTTTATAATGTAGATGAAATGACTCGTGTTTTTAATGAATTGATTGCAGAAGGCCATCCCATTGACAAAGAGGTGTTACAGGCATTCGCTCCATACCGAACCGAACACATTAACCGATTTGGAAGCTATACCTTGGATATGAACAGAGAAGTAAAACCGCTCAACCATAAAATAAATTTGCGCTGAATATTGAAGTTGCGGATTTTACTTCTATGGTTGCCGAACCTCGAATAGAAATTAACTCTTCCCTTCTCTGACTGTACTCCTTCTTGGAGTGAGCAGAACAAAAATTAGAGAAAGAGCGATCTTCCTATCAGTGAAGTCGCTCTTTTTTTTGCTAGAGATAAGCGTTCCGCGTCCCGGATAGCTATCGGGAGTAAACCTAATTACAACAAGTCGGGCCACAGCAGCCTTCTTTCGCTTCTACTGGTTTACGCCCAAAGACAGTGATGCTAAATATGCCCAGCTCGCTATTTTTGAAACTTTGCACTTTTTCTTCGCTGAGAAAATCTCGGAGCAGCTCGTCAGGAAGGACGATGGCTTTTTCCTTTTGGAGGGTGATGTCGGCAAAACCACTGACCTTGATTTGCTCCATATAATCATTTTTTTGGATGGCTCCGGCCACACAGCCAGCATACAGTTCTCCAGCTTCTTGCAAGCCCTCAGGTAGATTGCCTTCGAGTACGATATCTGAAATACTAAAATGTCCGCCCGGCTTGAGGGTACGATAAACCTCCTGAAATACCTTTGCTTTGTTAGGGACGAGGTTGAGGACGCAATTGCTCACGATGACGTCGATGCTGTTGTCATCGATGGGTAAGTTTTCTATATCCCCTTCGCGGAACTCCATATTGTGATAGCCCATCTGACTAGCATTTAGGCGCGCGCGCTGGATCATCTCGGGGCTAAAATCTACGCCCATGACTTTGCCCTCTG
>CAZHOC010000143.1:0-9171 GCA_964534295.1 uncultured Bacteroidia bacterium
GACTTTGGCTACAGTACATTTCGACAGAGGCCCGAGAATCGGGACGACGAGAAATCTCCTTGACATCAATATATCATTACAATTAGGCGAGAGGAGATTTCTCGTCGGCCTTTCGGCCTCTGTCGAAATGATTCCGTCATCGAATGACGAATGGATAATCCCCCACATCCCCTACTCCCTCGCATAATGCACCTGAAAGACGGCACTGTCTCCCCGCAGGATGTAATACTTACTATTATCGCAGTGATAGCAATCATAAGGCGTGGCCAGCAAATCCTTAGTCTGACCGCCAGCATAAACTCGAATTTTCACTGGACAAGGATAGCCCGCTTCTGGGAAAGCCGGATTATCCTCTATCCAAGGCTCCTCCCCAGTATGCTTAATCACTTGCAGCATAGTCGTGCTATCACAAGCCGTAAAAGAGAGGCTATCGATCTCGATTCCTAGCTCATTGATAAAACTGATACGATTGCCCCATTCACTGAGGCCGGGTAGGCAGCCTCCCAAAAAGAGGAGGAGGCCCAAGATGAAAATACTGCGGATCATGTTGTGCTTCATTATGCTATAAAACGCTCCTAATTAGGGTTTTCGCCTCCAAATTATCTCAAAAATGGCTAAATTATAAGCTACACCTACTACGAATGCCTGCTAAACGATTCCTGCTTTTATGTCTTTGCTCGTTTTTTCCCTTTCTCCCTCTCAACGCCCAAGACGCTCCTTCTCCCGGAGATGAATGGTACCAAAAGGCCAAAAAAATCTATCGCACTGGCCAAATTGACAGCGCGCTCTATTATTTGGAGAACGCCAAAAATGCCTACGCCTCAGCTGAAGATCACAGCGGATTGGTCAAAGCCATGAGCGAGGAAAGCAATATGTACTATCATAAGGGCAATATCCCTTTGGCTGTGGATAAGTTGTGGGAAACTCGCCGCTACGCGGAACGCCAAGACGTACTAACGCCTAAATTCCTTTCCAATTTTCATAGCAACCTCAATATGCACATGGCCAATCTGGGCCAATTTGAGGCCGCAGAGCGACACCTCGATACTGCATATCAACTGATCCAGAGTTTTGATCTCAGTGATCCTAAAAACATCGTGCGGCTGGCCGCTTTGGAGATCAATTATGGGCGCTATCTCGTCCGTATGCACGATTATGATGGTGGACATCAACTCTACGAAAAAGCAGTTGCCCGCATGGAAGCTGCCGGTCTGACCGAACATCGCTTCCTTTCCAACGGCTACTTCAACCTCGGTTTCTCTTACATCCGTATGCGTGATGGCGAACGGGCTGCGCAGTATGGTGCCAAATCCATTGAAATCGACAGCAAGCTCTACGGCCCCAAGCATCCTTACGTAATCGATGGCTACCATAGCATGGGGCATTGCTACGAACTGATGGGTCAAAACGAACAGGCCAAGGATTATCACCGCAAAGCCATAAGCCTCTATCAAGAAGTCCTCGGTCCTAAGCATGAAAAAGTTGCCGAACTGAGCAATTGTTTGGGAGATATCGCCCGCACTGAGCAAGATTATGAGCAGGCACTTGAGCTCTACCAAAGCGCACTCGGGATCTATGAAGAACTGCTCGGCCCCGATACGGAGCGGCAGTTGCTCCAATACTCTGAGATATTGGGTACGCTGATCGAGCAGGAAAACACCGCCGAGGCTGAGGCTTATTTTGCTTTAGCTTTACCGCTCGCGGAACGCTTATCTCAGCGCAACAGCTTCAAAGCCTATGACCTTTATATTAATCGTGGCTATTATTTCCGCCTCAAAGGGGATCATCAAGCTGCTGCCAATACTTTTCTCAAGGTAGTACAGATGTATGACCCCAGCTATCAGCCTGCCAAAGAGATGCCCAGTCTCGCCAAAATCGGTAAGGGGAACGCCTTGGCCGTATTCCAAGCATTGGGGGAGCTTGCCTACAGTCAATCTCAGTTGGCAAGTCAAGAAGGAGAGTTAGCTGCATTAGACGCTAGTCTGGAAACCTTCCAGCAGTTTGCTCAATTTGTCGATAGCCTGCGCATTACCGATCTTTCAGCTGACGGCCTGCTTTTTTATTCAGATTATAGCATCCGCTATTTCGAAAAAGGCATTGCCACCGCCTTAGTCGCGCATCAGCAAAAAGCAGACAACCGCTACCACGAGATGGCGTTCGCATTTAGCGAACACGCTAAGGCTGTCATCCTACAAAAGGCTCAAAAGGAAGCCAAAGCTCGATCTTATGCCGGAATCCCCAATGATTTATTGGCGCAAGAGCAGCAACTCAAATCACAGCTTAGCTTCTACGAACAACTCATCAGCACCGAAGAGCAAAAAGCCGAAAAGCAGGATACGCTCAAGATTATCGCTTGGCGAAGTAAGCGCTTCAGTATTCAAAATGATTATCAATCCCTCGTCCAAACACTCGAAAAAGATTACCCGCTTTACTACCGCATCAAATACGATCTCAAGCTGAGTAGTCTCGCGGAGGTGCAATCAGCCTTAGCTAAAGACCAACAATTACTCTCTTATTTCTGGGGGGACAGTAGCGTCTATGTTTTCAAAATTCAAGCTCAAAAAGTGTCCCTAGCGCGTCTAGGAGACGCAAATTCCTTGGGTTCGCAAATTGAGGATTTTCGCAGCCAACTCATTCAGCCATATACTCATTCGTCTCGTGAGCTACTAAAGCCACTTGATTACGCCACTTTGGCCAATGCTCTGTTTGACCAAATCTGGCCAGAAGGAACCGATGCTCAAATCACCGAAAGCATCATCGTGCCCGATGGGCACCTCAGCTATTTACCCTTTGAGTTGCTGACTACCCAAAGTGATCCTAGCCTCGATCAATGGTCTACCCTCCCCTACCTACTCAAATCACAAGCCCTTAGCTATACTTTCTCCGCGACCCAATGGCTCAATGACAAACTGCCCTCCTCCGGTCCTTCGCCCAGCAAAACTTTGCTCGCCATTGCACCCCAGTTTGGTGAAGCCCCCAGCCTATGGGCCGACGCCAATCAAAGACAAAACTGGGGAGCCCTCCGCTTTAGTCAGAAGGAGGCCAGCCAAGTGCAACAACTCTGGGACGGTACCCTTCTAGAAGCTGATCAAGCCACCAAAGCGCAGTTTATCAAACTCGCGCCTGCTTATCGGATTCTGCATCTTTCTAGTCACGGCAAAGCCAATGATCAGGATGCTCGCTATTCCTTCATCGCCTTTGCCCCTGAAACTCCCGAAGCAAGTGCCCTCATGGCTTCTGATTCGGTTTCGCTGACTCGCTCAGCCGAGGAAGGCGCTTCCTTACTCTATACCGCTGACCTTTACAGTCTCCAACTCAATGCCGATTTGGTGGTCCTCAGTGCTTGCGAAACTGGCCTCGGTGAACTGCAGCGCGGCGAGGGTTTAGTCAGTATGGCGAGAGGTTTTGCCTACGCAGGAGCCAAGGCGACACTCACCAGTCTTTGGAGCGTCAATGACAAAGCCACCGCTGACTTGATGCTAGACTTTCACAAAGCATTGCGGGAGGGCATGCCCAAAAACCAAGCCTTCCGGCAGGCTCAGCTCAATATGATCGAAAGCAATCGTTCGCCTTTTTATTGGGGAGGATTTGTGATGATCGGCGATACTGAGCCTTTGACCACTCAAATGGCTTGGTACTGGTATCTTGGCGGGCTGATATTTTTCTTAGGGCTGATAATGAGTTATTTTCGTTTGCGTAAGACCCGCGATTCATGAAAATACTCCACACCGCCGATTGGCATCTCGGTAAGCGTTTAGATCATTATTCCCGCCTCGCGGAACAACGGCTCGTGATGGCCGAAATTTGCGAGATCGCAGAACGCGAACAAGTAGATGCGGTCATTATCGCCGGTGATCTCTACGATCATATCAACCCTAGTATCGAAGCTATCGAGCTTTTGTACAAGACGCTCAAACGCCTTGCCGCTGATGGCAAGCGAGCCGTAATTGGCATTGCGGGCAATCATGATTCGCCTGATCGGATCGAGGCTCCAGACCCTCTAGCGAGGGAGTGCGGCATCTTATTAACAGGTTATCCACATTCTCAAGTACCTCAGTTTGAGCTGGACAGCGGGCTCAAAGTTTTGCGTTCAGCCGCAGGCTTTCTCGAACTACAGCTGCCTCAACAAAGCACCCCATTACGCCTCATCCTCACGCCTTACGCCAATGAGGTGCGTATGAAAACCTATCTCGGAGAGGAAAATGCAGAAGCTGCTCTACGTGATGTCCTACAAAAACATTGGCAAGAGCTAGCGGATCAGTATTGCGACAAGCAAGGCATCAATATTCTCCTTGGTCATATGTTTTGCATGGAAAAAGGCGGCGAACGAGAAGAAGAAGGCGAAGACGAAAAACCGATATTGCTCGTTGGCGGCGCACAAGAAATTTACACCCAAAACCTCCCTCAGTCCCTCCATTACGCCGCTTTGGGGCACTTACATCGGGCATTCGCAGTTTGCAAACAACCCTATCCAGTGGTCTATGCCGGCAGTCCTTTGAGTTATAGCATGAGCGAAGCCGGCCAGCAAAAGTCGGTGGTATTGCTTGAAGCTGAAGCAGGCAAAGTCGTCCAATATGAGCGCATTCCGCTCACTCAAGGCAAGGCCCTCGCGAGAAAATCGTTCGACAAGGTCGAAGAAGCCGAAAAATGGCTGAGTGAAAATCCCGATCTGCTCGTAGAACTTACCCTCATCTCCGACGACTACCTCACTGCCGAGGACCGCAAACGACTTTATAGCATCCACTCTGGCATTATCAGCATCATCCCGCAGATCACCAATACCGAATTGCTCGAAGGCAAGGCAACGGATATCGACTTGAGCCGTAATATGAGCGAACTATTTACGGATTACTTCCAAAGCAAAAACGCTGGACAAAGCCCCGACGAGAAACTGATGGACTTGTTCAAAGAAGTGCTTGCCGAGGACGAGTAGGGTCGCAACATTTTGCGACGCCTGAAGGATTCAAGTTTAGTTTATAAGGCCTCAGGATTTCATTTCGATGGAGCCCGATAGGGCGACGAGAAATCTCCTATCAGCTAATTGTAATTATTTATTGATGCCAAGGAGATTTCTCGTCGCTGCGCTCGCTCGAAATGAAGTTGAGGGGGTAATCGCTGCAAGGCAATGCCTTGCAGCCGGGACTAGCGTTCCGCGAAGCGGCAAAACCCAAATTTGAGCCTAATCCGTAACGACAAAAAGAGCATGAGCCCAGAAAAGCAACAGGCCATTATCGAGCATTATGTCGATGCCTACAATCGTTTCGACGTAGAGGCGATGCTGCGTGATCTAGCGCCAGAAATCCTTTTTCAAAATGTCTCCAACGGCAAAGTGGACCTCGAACTCAAGGGCCTGAGCGCCTTCCTTCAACAAGCCGAAACCGCCAAAGCAATCTTTAGCGAACGCAAGCAAAGCATCACGGCTTGGGAATTTGCGGAGGAAATCGTGCGCATCAAGATCGATTATATGGGCGTAGTCGCGCTCGACCTTCCCAATGGTCTCAAAGCCGGGGACAAGCTCGCCTTGCAAGGTCAATCTGAGTTTACTTTTGCAGATGGCAAAATCATTCAGTTGATTGATAGGGCGTAGTAGTCTTTTTACTTGAGAGCTTTTGTGTTTGTTTACTGCTGCGCAGAACGCTTAGCCCCATGGATCAACTAATTGGATATTTTCAAGCGATATCAGCGTTCAGCGAAGCGGCCCAAACAGACTTGAGACCCTTATTTCAAGAAGCACGGCTAAGTTCCCATCAATATTTTATCGAAGTCGGCCAATATGCTCGCGAGCTCGCCTTCCTCGAGAGTGGCTGTGTGCGAGCTTTTTTTGTCAATAGTGAGGGCAAGGAATACAACAAGCAGTTTTTTGTGGGGCCTAGTCTGATTGGCGCATACACTTCCTTACTCACCAATCGCCCCAATCGAATTGCTCAACAAGCCCTAACCGATTGCAAAATCTGGAAAGCTCCATTCGACGCGGTGCAAGCCCTCTTTGCCAAGCATCACGATCTCGAACGCCTAGGGCGCAAAATCGCAGAGTATTATTTTCTCGAAAAAGAGCAAAAAGAATTAGAAATGGCTTTGCTAGAAGCCAAGGATCGCTATCAGATATTTCGCGAGCAGTTTCCCGGTCTCGATCAATTGATCCCCCAATATCATATCGCCTCTTACCTCGGCATTAGCGCCACCCAGCTCAGTCGCATTCGTAAACAAATGAGCCTCGAAAAGGACTAAATCCTTTATTTACATATGTAAATGAGTCTGCCTGAGCTGCGCCATAGCTTTGTTTTTGTATCCAATTACAAGAACAATGAAAAAACTCATCTTTAGCCTCAGCGGCTTATTTTCAGTCCTTATACTTTGCTTTAGTTTTAGTGCTTGCCAACTAGATCCCCTTACTTGGACATCGCCTAGTCCGCCTGCCTTTGAGGGCAAGCTGAGCCTCAACCAAGAATTGCAAAGCATTCAAAAGCTTTCCCTGCAAGGCTGGCACGGGGCCGAGGATATCATCTTTGATGAGGAGGGAAATCTTTACACCGGCGTCCACAAAGGCAAAGCTGACTTTAGTGATGGCAAAATCCTCAAAATCAATCCTAAGGGAGAGGTGGAAATCTTTTACGATGCGGGTTCTTGGGTGGCAGGCCTTCACTTTGATGAAGCAGGCAATCTGCTAGCCTTAAGCCATAAAGAAGGGCTCATTAAGATCAGTCCTGATAAAAAAGTGAGCGTTCTGGCGAAGCATGACGCTACTGGCAAAGCTTTTCATATTCCCAATGGCTTGGAAATCGCCTCGGATGGCATGATCTATTTTACCAATACTGCCAGTGCTTCTCCCTACAATATCAAGTTTGGTCGCAAGCTGATTTTGGAGGCACGCGAGACCGGTGGACTTTATCAATATGATCCTCAAAAGCAGAAGGTCAGCAAGTTGATCGATGGCCTACATTTTGGCAATGGCATTGTGCTTTCGCAAAATGAGGATTACCTATTGGTAGTCGAAACCACGCGCTATCGCGTGCTCAAATATTGGCTCCAGGGTGCCAAAAAGGGCGAATCAGAGATATTTATCGAAAATCTACCAGGCTTTCCCAATGGTATTTCGCAGCGGCCCGATGGCAGCTTTTGGCTCGGCTTTACCACCAAGCGCAATCAAGCTTTGGATGATATCCATTCCAAGAAATGGATGAAGCAGATCGTTTATGCCTTGCCCGAAGGCCTCCAACCCAAACAAGACTTATTTGGGATGGTACTCAATCTGTCCGAATCCGGAGAAATCCTCCAAGCCTTATTTGATCCTACGGGTAAGTGGGTCTCTGAGGCAGGCGCGGTCAAAGAATATCAAGGAAAGCTCTATCTCGGTGGGGATATTGTGCCCTACATTTCCAGCTATTCTTTAAATTGATGCATGATCCCTATTTCGCTGAGCCTCGAAGGACTTTATTCCTACCAAGAAAAGCAGACGATAGATTTTAGCAAGCTTACTGGCGCCCAACTATTTGGGATATTTGGCGCGACGGGTAGTGGCAAATCTTCTATTCTGGAAGCGATCACCTTTGCGCTTTATGGCCAATCCGAACGCCTCAATGCCAAGGACAAGCGCGGCTACAATATGATGAATCTGCGCTCGGATCGCCTGCAAATTGAATTTGAGTTTGAAGCCAAGGATCAGCGGTACCGTTTCAGTGCGCAGGGCCGGAGAAGTAGCAAAGATTTCGAACAGGTGCGAACCATCGAGCGCAAGGCTTTCAAGTTTGAAGGCGAAACTTTGGTGCCTTTGGAGCAAGCCAATGCGGAATCGATTTTGGGGCTGAGCTATGACAACTTTCGCCGTACGATCATCATTCCGCAAGGCAAGTTCATGGAGTTTCTCCAACTGAGTGAGACCGATCGCACGCGCATGCTCAAAGAGATTTTTCATCTGCAGCGCTTCGAGCTCTCCCACAAAGTCAAGAGTCTCAACTACAAAAACAGTCTCGCCTTAGAGCAAAAGAAGACGCTATTAACTGAGCTCAATAGTGTTACGGAGACCGCTCTCGCGGAACGCCAAGCCGAATTGGCTAGCCAAGAAACAGAACTCACCAAGGCCAAAACAGAACTCAGCAAACTCGAAAAAGCCTTCGCCAAGCTCGAGAGCGTCAAGAGTCTTTTTGAGAAAATCGAGCTCCAGCAGCAAAAGGTCGCGGCTTTAGAAGCCCAAAAAGAAGCGTTCGCAAATCGCGAAAAAGCCTTAAAGGAATATGAATATGCCCTGGTAGAGTTCAAGCCCCTCCTAGATCGTCGCGAAGAGCGCAGCGCTCAACTCATTCAGGCAAAGCAAGAACTAGATACGCAAAGAGCCGCGCTCATCGCGGCCGAGAATGATCTCGCTTCTGGCGAAAAGCTTTTTGCCGGCATTGAAAAACAGTTTCAGGAGCGCGAGCAGTTTTTACAAGAAGCCGAAGAGTTTGAGGCGATCGTAGAAATCAATAAAAAAGCGGCCATCGTCCAAGCGCACCAAAGTCGCATCGACAATGGCCGAACCGAAATCGAAAAGAAAAAGCAGGCCGCCGAAGAAAGTCGTGCCTCCATCCTCAGCAAACGGCAAGAGATCAAAGCCCTCAAAGGCAATATGCCCGATGTGGTAGATGTGATCGCGGTACAAAAATGGTTTGCTGATTATCAGCAGATCAAAGATCGTTTGCAAAATGCGAAGCAATTGCTCGATCGTGAGAAAAAGCAGCTAGACGATCTCCAAGGGCAGAAACTGAGCGTTCTCAAGGAGACCCAACTCGATCCGCGACAAATCAATTTGGCGATCCCTGCTGTGCTTGATTTACTCGCAGAAAACCAAAATCAGAGCCGCAGCAAGATCACTGCGACTGAGGAAGAGATCACCCGTCTCGCGGTACAGGCCCAACTAAAAAGGATTAGCGAAGGCTTGGAGGAAGGTGAACCTTGTCCCGTTTGCGGAAATGTACATCATCCGGACAAACCAGAATTTGACAATCTGGATCATCACCTCAACAAAGCGCGTACGCAACTAGCCGAGCAGCAGTCAGCCCAACAAAGGCTCTCCCAGCAAATCGCCAGTCTACAAGCTATGGCGCCCCAGTTTGCGCAGATTGATCAGCGTCGTCAAGAGGCCGAGACTTTGGTATTGGCCGCCGAGGGCGAACGCTCAAAGCAAGAAGCAAGCTT
>CAZHOC010000144.1:0-7830 GCA_964534295.1 uncultured Bacteroidia bacterium
TATCCCATCGGAATGTATCTTGATCGGCTCCAAAAAAATCCTACTCTCCAATTTCGCTTGGTTGAAAAAGTAAGCGATAGCGGGCAGTTATCAGGCTTGGTCGTCAAGGAATAAGGCTTGGAAAGCCAAATATGAGAATTTCCCAATAAGTATTTGGAGTAAATATTTGGAGACTTCCTAAAATTAGCTAACTTGTGTATGTGAAATTGGTTAGCCAATTACCAGTTGACCAATAAAAATCAAATTACTGCACTATGGCTAACTCTAGTTTGCTAAACAACTTTACCGAAATCAAGATTGAAAGCCCGATCGAAAAAATCATGCGCCAAATTAGGAGCTTGATTACTTCTGGACAATTGAGTCCCGGCGACAAATTACCTTCGGAAAGGAAGTTAGCCGAAAAGTTAGGCGTTGGTCGTAGTCATGTACGCGAGGCTATCCGCAAATTAGAGTTTTATGGTATTCTCAAAACCATGCCTCAAAATGGCACCATGGTCGCGGGTATTGGTATCACTGCCTTGGAAGGTCTCATTTCAGATGTTCTCAAACTGGAAAATTCTGACTTTGCTTCTTTGGTAGAGACTCGCGTCGTTTTAGAGCAAAATTCGGCTCAATTGGCAGCGAAAAGGCGTACAGAAGAAGATTTGAAGAATATTGAAGCTGCTTTGGCTGCCTATGAGGCAAAAATTGAAGAAGGTGGGCAGGCAATTGAGGAAGATTTAATGTTTCACTTAGCGATTGCAGAAGCTTCTCAAAACTCTGTTCTGAAATCTTTGATGTTGATTATCACTCCTGATATCATCTACAGCTTTGATAAGCTAGAAATCTGTAAGAACACAAGTTTATACAAAGCATTGGACGAACATAAACTGATTTTGAAACATATTAGGGATCAGGCTCCTGATTTAGCAGCTGATGCTATGCGGAAGCACCAACAAGATGTTTCTGAATACAGTGAATCACTACGTAAATAACTACTATTCACCTTAAAAAAGACTTACTACTAATTATTCTCAAGGACTCACTAACAAAAAAACCTTTCTTGAATTTTTGAGCATGTTGCGATGAGTTCGTAACCCTGCTTCTTATTGTCCTAAGAAAGGTATCCCTGATATATAATTTGCATATATCCCCAGCTTGATGCGACCACATCAAGGGGGACAAGTTCTCTATTGCCGAAAATTAATCTCGAATAAATTTTAGTGCTCATGTTTTTTATTGGTTTTAGGACAGGATTTCTTAGGCTGATTACACTTTGTCTGCTAGCATTGAGTATTCAATCTTGCGACAAGTATGACCACCTGACTCCTCCTACCGGCGATTATATCGAGCCACCCAAAGAGACCACAATTGAAGGGCTAGATTATTTCTGGCCTAAGATTGACTTGGGTAACTGGAAGGAGACTTTGACAGTTGGTAATCCTACCAAAGTGAGTCCGCCGGAAATCCTGGACTATGCCAATAATGATGTCCTTTTAGCCACAAAAAAAATAAACAGCTATACATCAGTATCTATCCAGCCTCTCGACTTAGCTCGAGCTAGCAGAGTCGTATCTAAAACCGAAGTTTAAAACGCATCCAATTCTCTCGCCCAATTATAACCGATATATATGCAAAAACTATTGACATATGGCATCCTGATCAGCTTTTTCAGGCTCTTTTCTTGTCAGCCTGCTGCGCAGAACGCTCAGTTAGTTAAGGATATAGAGGCATTTAAAACAGCAGTCAAAAATGTCCAGCCCGGCGGCCAAATAATCCTTGCTAATGGGGTTTGGAAAGACGTAGAATTAGTCTTTAAAGCCATGGGTACAGAGGAAGCACCGATTACCCTGAGCGTTGAGGAAAAAGGTAAAGTGAGCCTAGAAGGACAATCCAATTTGCGAATAGCAGGGGAACACTTAATTGTCGAAGGCCTCGTCTTCAAAAATGGCTATACGCCCACCAATGAGGTCATCTCCTTTCGTCGCAATAAAGAAGATCTCGCCAATAACTGCCGCGTTACCGAATGTGTAATCGATAATTATAGCAATCCTGAGCGCTTTGAATCAGATTATTGGGTAGGCATATACGGTAAAAACAACCGCTTTGATCATAATTACCTCACAGGAAAAAGTAATCAAGGCGTAACCTTAGCGGTTAGGCTCAATAGTGAAGATAGTCGCGAAAACAATCATCTAATCGACCATAATTATTTTGGCTATCGCCCCATTCTCGGTTCGAATGGCGGAGAAACCCTCCGCATCGGGACAAGCCATTATTCTCTAACCAATTCTAACACGATCGTAGAGTACAACTATTTTGATCGTTGCAATGGGGAGCACGAAATTATCTCTAATAAGTCCTGCCAAAACACATTTAGATACAATACTTTTAACGAGTGTCAGGGTACCCTCACCATGCGCCATGGCAATGAAACTTTAGTGGAAAGCAATTACTTTTTCGGCAACGGGAAAGCCAATACGGGAGGGATCCGGATCATCAACGAGAAGCAAACCGTCATCAACAATTATTGCGTTGGTTTGACGGGCTATCGTTTTCGTGGCGCTTTGGTGATCATGAATGGGGTGCCCAATTCACCTCCTAATCGCTACAGCCCAGTGATCGAATCTGCGGCTAAAAACAACACCTTCATCAATTGTGATTATATCCAGCTTTGCGCTGGCAGTGATGAGGAGCGTTCGGCCCCGCCGCAAACAACCGAGGTAACAGATAATATCTTCTATACCGAAAATCGCCCAGATCTCTTTACGGTCTACGACGATATCAGTGGGATTGATTTCTCTGGCAATCTCGTCAGTCAAAGTACACCTCCGCTCAACGCAGGCTTTACTCAGGCAAAGCTCAGTTTTACCGAAAATGAAGCGGGCCTACTTGTGAGCAATGATGCCATAGCCCAAGGCAAAGGCATGCAAAAGTTGACTGATCGTGCTACGCCAGAAAACTGTGGCCCAAACTGGTACCCACGTGCTGAGTTGGGAGTTCGCTTCGATATGGGACAAACCATCAAAGTTGAGCCCGGCATCAATACACTAGTAGAAGCAGTTAAAACCGCCAATAATAGCGATGTCCTCGAGCTCGGAGAAGGAGAGTACATCATGTCCAAAGCCATCGATATGCATGTGCCGCTAACGATTCGAGCCGCTGATGGACTAGCCAGCAAGCCACGGATCACATACGAGCGAAGCTCTCTTTTCAATCTCGAAAATGGGGCAAGCCTCAAGTTACAAGGCATTGAAATCAACGGAGAGGCTTCCGAAGACAAGGCACTCAATACGGTCATCCGTACGAGTCGCTACTCTATGAATAAAAATTACAAGCTCATCATTGAAGATTGTGAGTTCCTCGACTTGGATGTCAACCACAGCTTCAATGTGCTGCGAGTCTATAAAAATACCTTTGCCGATTCCATCGTGCTCCGCAATTCTTTGTTCCGCAACATCAGTGGTCATGTGCTCAAACTCGACAAAGAAACGGATGATATTGGCATCTACAATGTGGAGAATGTAGTGCTCGAAAACTGCGTTTTCCAAGACATTGAAGGCATGGCTCTTGACCTCCATCGTGGTGGCCGCGATGAAAGTACTTTCGGACCGATTCTCGATCTTGATCATTGTACCTTCCGCAATGTAGGACACGGCAAACGCAACAAAACGGGTGCTAGTGTCGGCTTGCATGGTGTGCAGCTTGCCAATATGCACAACAGCATTTTTGACAACTGTAAGCCTATGGATTTCTTCTTGGCGGTAGGAGAACCTGTGATCCGCCTTGGCCACTGCAACTTTTATCAAACCCCTAAGTTGCGCACCAACGATGATGCTTATCAATCATACGCCTTAAGCAATCAACCCACTCTGTTTCAGGGGGATGATTCCTACCTATTGTCAAAACAGTCTTCTTTGCTCGAACAAGGCAAGGATGGCAAAAAATTGGGAGTACTATGGTAAGACTAATCGCCACTTACGCCTTGCTCCTTGTGGTATTGGGAAGTCCGCTGCGCGGAACGTCTCAATCTCACCCACGCCTATTGTTGGGAGAGGAACACATCACTGAGATACGAGCTCAGCTGGGGCAAGTTCCCCTCTTTGACAGCAGTTTAGCCCAAGCCAAAAAAGAGGTAGATGCTGCCATTGCCGAGGGAGTTCAGGTGCCTGTCCCCAAGGATATGGCAGGAGGCTATACCCATGAGCAGCACAAGAAAAACTTCTTCATGCTGCAAAAAGCAGGCGCTATTTTCCGCATTACCGAGGAAGAAAAGTACGCCCAGTATATTCGGGAAAACCTGCTCGCCTACGCCAAATTGTATCCTACGCTGCCGATTCATCCGACCGACCGCAGCTACGCTACGGGCAAAATTTTCTGGCAATGCCTCAATGATGCGAATTGGCTCGTTTATGTAAGCCAGGCATATGACTGTATTTATGATTGGCTGCCTGCGGCGGAACGCAAAATCTTAGAAAAAGACCTTTTTCGACCATTTGCAGACTTTCTTTCGGTTGAAAATCCTCAGTTTTATGATCGTATCCACAATCACAGCACCTGGGGCAATGCTGCCGTAGGGATGATCGGTATTGTTATGGGCGATGAAGAACTGATTCAACGGGCCTTGTACGGTCTCCCGGAGAACGAGCAGTCTGGCGAAAAATATGATAATGATGGTGGTTTGATTCGCCTTCCAGGACAGAAAGAGAGTGGTTTTCTAGCGCAGATAGACCACGCTTTCTCTCCTGATGGCTACTATACCGAAGGGCCTTACTATCAAAGATACGCGATCTTTCCCTTTATGATTTTTGCCCGCTCCATGGCTAATAATCTGCCAGAGGAAGGCATCTTTTCTTATCGGGATAGTTTGCTAATTCGTTCTGTTTCAGCGCTTCTAAACCAAACCAATGCGATCGGAGAATTCTTCCCTATCAACGATGCCCAAAAAGGCATGTCGTACTTCTCCCGTGAATTGGTTACAGCGGTAGATATTAGCTACTATTTTGGTGATCAAGATCCTGCGCTGCTTAGTGTGGCAGCAGACCAAAACCGAGTAATATTAGATGAAAGTGGCTTTGCTATCGCGAGGGATTTGGCCAAAGGCCAAGCGGTGCCTTTTATTCGGGTTTCCCAAGAACTTACTGATGGAGCCAAAGGTGATGAAGGAGCCTTGGGTATTATCCGCCCCAAAAATACGGAAGAGGAGCTTTGCCTCCTGATGAAATATACCGCCCAAGGCTTGGGGCACGGTCATTATGACAAATTATCCTTCTCCTATTACGATGGAGGTGATGAAATCCTGCAAGATTATGGAGCCGCTCGCTGGGTCAATATTGACCAAAAAGCAGGTGGACGCTACCTCAAAGAAAATAAGACCTGGGCCAAGCAAAGCATTGCCCATAACACGGTGGTAGTGGATGAGAAATCTCACTTTGGCGGGGTTTTTAAAGTAGCCAATGCCAACCATTCAGAGCCTTACCTCTTTGTTACGGATGAAGATGGATATCAGCTTGCTAGCGCCAAGGAGCATAATGCCTACCCTGGGATTGAGATGCATCGGACCATGATCATGCTAGAGGATGAGAGCTTAAGGCGTCCGCTTTTGATCGACATTTTTAGAGTTACTGCTGCGCAGAACACTTCCCAACATCAATTTGACTTACCCTTTTATTTCCAAGGGCAGTTGATGAATAGCAATTTTGAGTACAAAATCTCAGCTACAGGGCCAAGCGTTCTCGGAACGAGTGACGGGTACCAACATCTCTACCAAGAAGCCAAAGGACACAGCTCTGCTAGTACGGCTTGGATCAACTGCTTTAATGGAGAGGATTTCTTTACGCTTTATACAGCAGTAGATAGCACAGATGAGCTGATCCTGGCACGTGCCGGAGCAAACGACCCGCTTTTTAATATCCGTAGGGACCCGGCATTGATCGTTCGCAAAGCGAACCAAAACCAAAGTCTCTTCCTCTCTGCCTTAGAGATGCATGGCTCCTACAGCCCAGTAACAGAGATTCCGCTTGATCCTTTTGGAAGCCTCAGCGGACTAGAGACACTCTGGGATGATGAAGACTACACCGTGATTCGGATACAGCATCAAGACGGTACTGCTTGGACCTTTTGTATCGCCAATCGCAACACAGATAAAGAAAAAGAACACTCCATGATCATAGACGGGAAAGACCTACTATGGCATGGGCCTACATATTTGATTAAAACCTCTAAAAACGAATAGTAGAAATATGGACTCGATAAAACCTAGTAAAGAATTTTTGTTTGGTGCCGAGCTTCCTTGGGAAGAAGTAGGACCGGGCTTGAAGCGTCAGATTATGGGATTTGACAATAAGATCATGATGGTCAAAGTCAAATTTGAAGCTGGAGGAGTAGGGCAGATGCACGAGCATCATCACTCTCAGGTAACCTATGTAGAGAGCGGTGAATTTAAAATGACGATCGGAGACGAAGTCAAAGTCCTCAAAGGTGGAGATTCCTTTTACATCCCGCCTCATGTCATGCATGGCTGTGTGTGTACCAAAGGCGGCGTCCTGTTGGATGTGTTTAGCCCTCATCGCGAAGACTTCTTAGCAGACAAATAGTTATGCGCAAGATAAAAGGATTACGTTGGTGGGTAGTTGGTCTAATTGCCCTTGCTACTATCATCAACTACATAGACCGGCAATCGCTAAGTGTGCTTTGGCCTGACATTGCCAATGACCTCTATCCCTCTATGTCCTCCGATGAACATAAAGAAATATACTCTTATATCTCGATCATATTTGTGTTCTCCTATGCTTTCGGACAGGCCATTTTTGGGAAGATTTTTGATTGGATTGGTACTCGTTTGGGTTTTGCGCTTTCGATCGGAGTTTGGTCGATTGCTACGGCTCTGCACGCTTTTGCTCGAGGCCTACTTAGCTTTGGGATATTCCGAGGCATCTTAGGGGTAGCTGAGGCAGGCAACTGGCCCGGCGCTACCAAAGGTAATGCGGAATGGTTTCCTACTAATGAGCGTGCGCTAGCACAAGGGATTTTTAATTCTGGAGCTGCGATTGGGGGAATTATTTCGATACCGCTAATCGCCTTTCTAACTGTCTATTTTAGTTGGCAGACCATCTTTATTTTGGTGGGTTTAGCTGGCCTACTTTGGCTAGTACCCTGGATGATATTGGTCAAAGCACCGCCAAAATCCCATCCTTGGATCACCGAAAGCGAGCGAGAATACATCCTTACTGGTGAAAAAGACCAAGCAAGCAGCAGCGAAGATGAGGTGGACGAAGGTTATAATCCTTCCACCGCCAAAATGCTTTCTCATAAGGAAAGCTGGGGCGTAATCTTGGCTTCGGCAGTGATTGATCCGATCTGGTGGCTGTTCGTATTCTGGATTCCCATTTTCCTATTTGAAGTATATGGTATGGATGTAAAATCCATCGGTCTCTATGGCTGGGTTCCTTATGTAGGAGCTATGCTAGGGGCATACTTTGGAGGATTCTTGGCCCAAAATCGCTTGAAAGTAGGCTGGACAGTAGACAAGACCAGGAAGTTGGTGATCACCTTAGGTTGTGTGATTATGCTCCCGGCCTTATTGGCAATGTCTAATCCCGGCTCGCCGGTATCAGCAGTGATCATCATGGCAGTCATCCTTTTTGGCTTCCAGACCGCCATTGGTAATGTCCAAACTCTACCAAGTGATTTTTTCGGAGGGAAGACGGTGGGTACCCTAGCAGGGTTTTCGGGTATGGCAGCAAAATTATCAGCAGCTGGCCTGACCTATTTAGTACCAATACTAACAAAGGGCGGCAATTACACACCGGTCTTTATCATAGGTGCAGCGTTGGCGATTGTGGCGATTGC
>CAZHOC010000144.1:7852-9170 GCA_964534295.1 uncultured Bacteroidia bacterium
CTGGATTTTATGTGGAAAAATTGAGCCCCTTGGGCAAAAAGAAATAGCTAAAAATTAAAGAAAATGAATACTAATAATGGGAAAGTAGCGGTAATCACAGGTGCAACTGGGGGTATTGGCTACGAAGTTGCAAAGAGATTGGGCAAAGACGGCTTTACCGTGATCTTGAATGGTATAGAAGATGAAAGAGGCGCCGAAAGAGTAGCTGAGCTCAAATCAGAAGGGATTAGTGCAGAGTATTACGGCTTTGACGTAACCGATGAAGAGGCCGTCAACACCAATATCAAAGCCATCGGCGAGAAGTTTGGCAAAATTGATGCAATTGTAAATAATGCCGGCGGCTTAGGTGGTCGCTCACGCTTTGAAGACATGAGTACCGAGTTTTATCGTTCTGTCATGGCTTTGAATCTTGACTCAACCTTCTTCGTTTCCAGAGCCGCGATTCCCTATCTCAAGAAAGGGCAAAACCCAACTATCATTAACTATACTTCCATCGCGGGGTGGAATGCTGGCGGTCCTGGAGCCGGTATTTATGGTACCTCAAAGGCTGCTGTTCATGCCATTACTAGAGCATTAGCCAAAGATCTGGCTGAGTACGGGATTAGAGTAAACTCTGTTTCACCAGGTACCATTGATACCCCTTTCCATAAGCAAATCAAAGCGACTAAGCCTGAAGTATTTGCCTCTTGGAAAAACAACATTCTGCTCGGCCGTTTGGGCCAGCCAGAAGATGTGGCCTCAGTAGTTTCCTTTTTGGTAAGTGATGATGCTTGTTTCATGACCGCAGAGACCATTCAAGTAGGAGGCGGCCAAGGATTGGGAATTTAATCTGTTTTGATATAGGGGACCTTTATCCCTAAACACACATAAAAGAAAATCAAAAAAGAACTCATGAAAAAAGTTGTGACCTTTGGCGAGATCATGCTTCGCTTGGCCACCCCTGGGTACCTTCGCTTTTCTCAGGTCAATCAGTTCGAAGCCACCTACGGTGGCGGAGAAGCGAATGTGGCCGTTTCCTTAGCCAACTATGGCATTCCGGTCTCTTTTGTAAGCAGACTGCCACAAAACGATATTGGAGATGCCGCTTTGATGAATCTTCGCAAGTATGGAGTTGATACGAGTCTGATTGCAAGAGGAGGAGATCGTACGGGCATTTATTTCCTAGAAACGGGAGCTGTCTCCCGTGGGAGTAAAGTAGTATACGACCGTGCTGAATCTGCTTTTGCACAGTTGCAGCCAGGTATGATTGATTGGGACCAAGCGTTCGAGGGAGTCGAATGGTTTCACTGGACCGGTATCACTCCCGCTGTTTCTGAGT
>CAZHOC010000145.1:0-9164 GCA_964534295.1 uncultured Bacteroidia bacterium
AGTGGACCATTTAGCAATACGGGCCTACTCGAATGGGATAACACCGGCGGTATTGGTGGTACCGAACCTATCCTTTATAGCGATGTGCTTCCTCGTCAGGATAACCTGATTGGCTACTGGACCTTCAATGAAGGTACGGGCACTACGGCCTCCGACTATTCCGGACGCGGCCATCACGGCACCCTACAAAACAACCCCACTTGGGTTACGGGTCATTATGGCAACGCCCTGGACTTTGACAATGCGTATGTCGAAGTGCCTTATCATGCTGACTTTGACTCCCGCAAACTGACAGTGGCAGCCTGGGTCAATTTTGATGTCGCTGGCGACTATAACGGTATCGTTACCAAAGGGACGACAACTGCGGCCTTCTCTTTGGAGATGGCTTGGCCGACCATCAATGGTAATGTCAACGATGATAACTTCCGCTTTGCCAACAACTGGGGCTTAGGAAACTATTCTTATCTCGAATCCGACACAGAGGTATTCCCAGGGGAATGGCATCACGTTGCTTTTACCACTAGTGGCCGCAACGCGGTGATGTTCTTAGATGGAGAGATCGACGGCAGCGCCCGTCTAAAACGTATCCGTCAAAATATGGAAGCCCTTATTCTAGGATCAAACATGCCCGCTAGCGCCAATTTTGATGGTAAGATCGACGAGGTAGCGATTTACGATGACGCCCTTTCTCAGGACGAAATCAAGCAGTTGATGATGTTCAACTCCTTACAACTAGACCTCAACAATATCGTCCTCCACTATGATCTAGAAGAAGGTACAAGCACCACTATTCTTGATCAAAGTGGCAAAGGGGTCACAGGCTCTGCCATCAACAATCCAAGTTGGGCGCTCGGCAAAGTCGGCACTTACGCTTTAAGCTTTGATGGCGTCAATGACTATGTGATTTCCAACAATGTCACCCAAGGGCTCGACAATACTTTCTCCATGAGTTTCTGGGCCAAGACTACCACTGGTGGTACCCAGTATCTTATCAGCCAAGATCGCGCCGCCTCTGATACTACCGGCGAATGGTGGATCAGCACAAACGCTAGTGGTCATATAGACTTTGCTTGGCGGGATGGGGGTAGTATTAGCAATTATTCTGCTACTTCAGCTGCGCTGAACGATGGGAATTGGCATCATATATTTGTCAACTACAACGGAACCGACCTAAGTCTTTATCGCGACGGAACGCAAATCAATAGCTTCCCAGCCACCATCGACTTACCGGTCATTACGGCTCCCGTTTGGCTAGCCAAAGATACTCGGGCTGATACAGATCACTTCACCGGTGAACTGGATCACATCTATATCTTCGATGATTCGATGTCTACCGCTCGCATTTCGGAGCTTTATAATGCTTACTATCCTTCCTTCGCGCCCTTTGGAGGTGATTGTCCTCAGTTGATAGGTAATTGGGATTTTGAAGAAGGCTTCGGTACCAGCACCAAAGATGAAAGTGGTTTCGGTTACACCGGAACGCTTAAAAATAATCCTGCCTGGATACTCGGTCAAAACGGCCGCTTCGGCCTAGACTTTAGTGGAAATTCACTAGAGCATGTCGATTATGGGGTTTCCGACCTCAATCTAGGCAGTAGTTTCTCGATTGCCTTCTGGCTCAAATCGGATGGATCAGACTACCTCGAGACAGTCTTTGCCAAAGGCATTCCAGGTACGGCTGGACACTTCCAAGCTTATCTCAACAATGGAGAATTATTTTTCCGAACCGACGTACCAAGTTCTATCGATCAATCAAGTGGCTATGTCTTCGACGATGATGTATGGCATCACGTAGTGATAAATTACAATGGCGGTGCCTTTATCTTTTATGTCGATGGACAGTCGGTATCTAGTGCTTCTCAGACCTTTACCATCCCAGCCCTAGAGGCTCAGTTTATGGTCGGTCGACGCACTGACGTTACCGCAAATGAATTCAACAGTCAATTGGACCAGTTGATGATTTACAACTGTGCCTTGAGCCAGGATCAGATCCAACGTCTTTTGACCTTGGGTACGATAGAAGAGTTACTCCGCCAGGAGATCAAAGTATACTTCCGCGCCAAAGACCCCTCTGGAGTCTCAGTAGGTACGACCAATTCGGTCTGTGTGTCAGGAGCTCAGTTTACAGACGGCCGTGCGGCTAATCAAGGCTGTGATGTCGACCTCGCCAATGTGGTGATCCTCAATACTGGCCAAATCTCTGGTTTGGTTTGGAGCGATGTGGACGGAGATGGCTGGCAAGGTACGCTAGGCTATGAAGCGGGCGAAGAAGGCATTCCAGGAGTGAGAGTGATCCTCGAGTCTTGCGAGAGTGTTTCTGGCGGCAGTTGCACTGGAACGATCACCCGCGACACTGTGTATACCGATGTTGATGGCTCTTATAGCTTCGAAGGACTTTATCAAAACACCTTTTACCGTACTCGAGTGATTACGGCAGATATCCCTGACAGTACTCCTTCACAAACGGGTGATCCAGATGATGATCCCAATCGTGGTTCAGGGGACGGGAATCTGTGTAACTCCTGTGACGACCTTTGGGACAATGGCGGTGCTTGGTTTGAAATGCTAAGCGATAGCTGGGGCGGAGAAAGTGAGGTCATAGAAGACATCAACTTTGGTTATCAAATCGCGGGAAGCATCTTCGGTGTAGTTTGGGATGATGTAGATGGGGATGGTATCCGTGATAACAACGAGCCTTTCCTCAGCGGCGTAACGGTCAATCTCACCGGCGGAGCTACTACTCTTACCGACGATAATGGCTTATATACCTTCTCTGATGTAGCGCCAGGCACTTACACCATCAGCGTAGATCAATTCTCGCTTGTTGGTGGTCCTTGGACAGCTTCTGGTGAGAGCGATGGTAGTGTGGATAACGCCATCAGCGTAACGCTCACCACCGGTCAAATTGAAGGTTCTCACGAGTTTGGCTTTGTCGCCCAAGGCTTTGCCTTTATTGGAGATGAAGTCTACTATGATTGGGATGCAGACGGTGTTCGCGACCCCAATGAGGAAGGAATTTCAAATGTTGTCGTATCACTTTATCGTGATGCAAACGAAAACGGATTAAAAGATATTTACGATATTTTCTTATCCAGCACTACTACGGACCAAGATGGTATCTACATATTTGACTTCCTGCCGGAAGGCTCATATATCGTCGGTATCGACGAATCTGATGCAAACTTCCCCAATAGCATGCAAACAGGCGATCCCGATGAAGATGGTGCTTGTACAACTTGTGATAGCTATGGAGCGGCCTGGATAGATGGATTCTTCCCTAACGAAGACGCTGACTTTGGCTACCGCCCCTTAGGTAGTGCCACTGTCGGAGACTTTGTCTGGTTTGACAAAGACGGCGATGCCGTCCAAGATGGTTTGATCGAAGAAGGCTTAGCCTACATAGGCGTTACCCTCTACGTGGATCTTAACCGCGATGGCGTCTACGATACCGTCCGCACCACTCAGACCAATTTCATCGGTAACTATACCTTTGAAGACTTACCTGATGGCGATTTTGAAATCGTAGTGGATAGTCTTGACGATGCCCTACCAACCGATCCAGTAGGCAATCCATATTCACTGACCACAGCCTCACGCTATCTCTTCTCCATCACCAATGGAGTCATCACCGAGATCAACGGACAGAGCTGTAGCATTTGTAATCTCGACCTAGACTTTGGCTTTACCAGCTTGAGTTTGATTGGAGACCGTGTCTTCTGGGATGCCAATGCCAACGGCACCCAAGACCTCAATGAGTCAGGCGTAGCAGGTGTAACCGTCTATCTCTGTAATGGAGATGTAAACTGTAACTCAGGCAATGCCATCAGCACTACGACCACAAGTGATGGTACAGACGGCAAAGCCATCGGTTATTATCAGTTTGCGGGTCTGCCAGAAGGTGTATATACCGTAGCCGTCGAAACGAGCAGCGGACCATTGGCCTCAGCAGTACAAACGGCTGATCCAAACTCTGACGGTCTGGCTTGTAATGACCCGGATCGCGTCGCGCTCGGCTATCCAAACTGTGATGATAAGTATTCTCGTGTCTTGATCCCCGGAACCTTCTACACGGGTGCTGACTTTGGTTATCAGCCGAGTGGGGTAGTGGGCGATAAAATATGGTTTGACCAAAATGGCGATGGTGTCCAAGACGATGATGAGCAAGGCATGGCCGGCTTGACCGTTTACCTCTGTAATGGTAACGGTCCTTGTAGCGCTGGCGCAGCGATCGATTCCGCCACTACGGATTATGACGGGATCTACTCGTTCTACGAAGTAGTAGATGGCGCTTACTCTCTCAGCGTGAGTCCACCAGCCGGTTATACGCCTACTAGTGGTCCTGAAAGTGTCGGTAGCTCAGATGTGGATATCGTCATTAGCGGCGGTTCGATCACTAGCATTGGTGGCAGTGCCTGTGCCAGCTGTGAACTTGAGGTAGACTTTGGCTACGAGATCGTAGGTAGCTTTGGTTTGACGGGTACAGTTTGTCTGGACGATGGTAGCGAAGATGGTGTTTGTACCGGTCTTGCGGGTGAAGAAGCCCAAGATGATCTCATCATTTATCTATACAATGACGAAGGCCTACTGATCGCCAATACGACTACCGATGCCAATGGAGAGTACTCCTTTAGCAATTTGATTGCTGACGACTATCAGGTAGTGATCAACCGCACTTTAGCGCCGCTTGATATAGCCGATCTCACGACGACCAATGCAGACGTTCCCGCAGGAGGCAGCATCACGACCAGCGGCCCCAATGTATACCTTAGCATCCCACTTACGGGCAATGTTACGGACGCAGACTTCGCCTTCGTGGTGAATGCAGACTTTGATTTTGGCGACTTGCCAGATCCATATCGTACCACCAATGATGCCAATCCATTGGCGGCTTACCACCAGATCCCAACGGTAGCCAATCTATACTTAGGTAGCTCCGTCGACAGTGAGACGGATGGTATTCGCAGTGGCGATGCCTTTGGGGATGATGATGACAATAGCGATGACGAAGATGGAGTAACTTTTATCAACGAATTTGGCTGGAGTGTTGGTAGCACCGATATCGGCAATGGTGGCATCGTGGATGTAACGGTAACTGGCAATGGCTGGCTCGCGGCTTGGTTTGACTTCAACAAAGATGGCGACTTTGGCGATGTAGGCGAGATGATTATTAGCCAAGCCGTTTCTACCGGAACCGTACGCTATAATTTCGATATCCCAAGCTATGCAACGCTTACGGGTGAATTTTTCAGTCGCTTCCGTCTCTTCGAGACACAGCCGATTGTGCCGCTGGCCTCTTCTGCTGGCTACGCCTCTAACGGTGAAGTCGAAGACTATTTGGTATCGCTACAACCGCTGCCAGTAGAGTTGCTAGAGTTTGCCGGAGAGTGGGAAGATAAGAATGCTCGCTTGTATTGGACGGCTGCGCCGAACGAAGATGCGCTTGAGTATCAGCTGGAGCGCTCCATCAATCAGCAGGATTATTATCGCATCCATTCAGTGGAAGCTAAAAATGGCGGCGAGCTCCAAGACTACGAATACCTCGATCTTGGAGTGATGGACTTGGGTAGCGAGCACTATTACTATCGCATCAAGCAGGTGGATCAAAGCGGTGCCTCCAAATACAGCCAGGTCGTAGAGCTGGGTGTTACGGACATTCCGTTTTTGGCTCTCAATATTTATCCAAATCCCGTAAAGGATGTGATGAATATCGAGTACACCCTCATGAAGCTACAAGGCGACAATCTCCGCGTGGTCAATAGCCTCGGTCAGGAAATGTGGCAGCAGAGTTTTGAGGTGGGCGCGCCAAATAAAGGCAAGGTCCAGATCAACACTAGTCAATGGGCCGAAGGCTTTTATTACCTAGAGTTAACCCACGACCAAGGCAGTCGAGTCTGGAAGTTTATCGTGCAGTAAATCTGTCAAAACAGCATTTTATATATCGGGGCGCATAGATAATATGCGTCCCATTTTTTTGTGGACTGCTGCGCAGAACGCTTGTCTCTAGGGTGCGGCATGCATGCGCGCACCTACCGCCTAATCATTTCGACGGAGGCCAGCGGCCGACGAGAAATCCCCTTGGCTTCAAGTTGAATTTACTTATTGCCGACAGGAGATTTCTCGTCGCTGCGCTCGCTCGAAATGAGTCGTGGGGTGGGCTAGGGAATAAGCGTTCCGCGTCCCGAAAGCTTTCGGGAGTAAACCCCTAACGACTACTCAAAATAATACATGCGAAACTCCTTCTTGCGCGTAGCATAGCCCTTGACAATGCCGTCGCGATAAGGAAAGAGCACCTGCATGTTGGCCGTCTCGCGGTAGGTCTTTTCCTCATTGTAAAGGTATTCCAGCATCTTGTCATATGGGCTAAGGGGCACTGCACTTTCCTCGGGCACTTCGGTCTCGTCTATCCCTAGTTCGACTTGGCTTTTGAGGCTCAGGTCAGCGGCATTGATCGATCCAACACGGTAGACAAACTTACCGTAGCGATCTGATAGATCGAGGAGAAGGAATCCACCGCTTTCTATCGCCCCTGCGGGGTCAATCGAAACGATATTGCCGATGTTGGGATCGATCGAAGCGCCCAAAAAGGCGGCCGCAACACTTACACTCAGATAGAGAGCAGTCTGAGCTGCGGGCGACATTTGGGGGACAGAACCCACGATAAGCCAGAGGTCGCCTTCGGCTGTTGGTTCGACTGAGAGAAGGAGAGATTTTTTGAGGAAGGGATGCAAAAGACGTTTGTCCTCGAGCTTGGTGCCATTATTGCGTTCGGTATTGGCCGCCAAAAAGTAGGAGTCCATCTCTAGATCAGTAGGGAAATCATAGGCCTGCATCAAGCCGCCTTCCCCTAATTCATGGATCTCTAGCATTAGGCCTTCTTTTTGATAGGCTGCTAGCAAAATCAGGTCTTCAAAGACTAGGCTATTGGCTTTAAGGATCGCTTCCTCCTGATTATATCTGGGTAGTTGATACTCAGTGTATTGCTGGCTCTTAGCGGCAAGGTCAATTGAGATATGCTTTACGAGACCTTCTTTACGTTCTTCTAAACTGAAATGAAGGGTATTGCCGTAGAGGTAGATCTTGTTTTTGGGAATGTTGGAGAAGAGACTATTGCCGGTTTCGGCTGTGATCATAAACAACAAATCCGTATCAGGGGACTCCATGTCGGTATGTAAGTCATCCACTGGCACGCTAAAGGTATCGCTTTCTAGCTCATAGCCATCTCTGGTACGATAGACCACAACCTCCGAGTCCCGCCGATGAATCTGAATGCTGGTAAAGGCTCCATCTATATAGACAGGTGCGGCTCGTAGACTACTGGACCGAAGCGGCATGTTGAGCTCCGTTTTTTTCATCGTCCGAGCTCGCTTGTCATAAATGATAGAGGAGTAGCGATATTGCCCCGCATACTGGACGATAAGAATCAGGCTGCGCTTTTGATTGATGAAACCCACAATTTCAAAGGCTTTTAGGTCGCCCTTTTCTTGGAGAACTTTAACATCATCGAGCAGATTGAGGTCTTTGTCGAGATAGAGGACGCGAAGGTCAAAGCGAGTCGGGAAAAGTAAAATCTGGGCACAGCCATTTTCGTCTTCATAGGGAAAATAGTAGCCTTCCTTAGCCGGAGGTTTTTCAACCGGAAAGGAGCTAAGCAGCGTTTGGGCATAAAGAGAACTTCCTGCAAAGCAAAAGATCAGGAAGGCAGTAAGCATAGAGGTTGGACGCATAGATTGTGTTTTGTTGGGACATAGAAATAAGGTGATAGAGTAAATTGTTTACTCCATGTCAAAAGATGGGGTGCTATGAGAAGGTACGTATTTGGTGCCATTTGGTGCCAAGCAAGCCGATAAAAAACGATAGTGTATTACTAAAATTTCACAAAGTGATATTTGTTTTTATAGGCATAACCGATCACTTTCTGGCCTTGCCAGTTTAGAAAGCTAGTGGCCTTGCGCTTTTTATTCATCTTAGGGTTGTCTGCAAAATAGGCCTCCACAGTTGCGAAGGATCTATCAGGGGGTGGGGGAGGAGTATTTTCGATTCCATTTGCTTTGAGTAGAGTGCTTCTGTGAGCAATCTTGAAATCTGTATACTCTTCGTAGGCCAACTTCCAATTACTATCACAATCGTAGGGATCAAAAATGCCGTCTATGGTATATACATTTTGATTGCCAGTATACTCAATAATGCTTTTCTGTTCTACCTGCCAAGGAGCCTTAACGATTGCTTGGGTGATGTCCTCCATTTGCACCGAACCGATGGTAGGCTTGGTATAACCTCCTACCTTCAACAAAATATCTCCTTCAAGCTCTGAAGCTTCAAAGCAGATCATATACTTCACGAAATCAAAATAGGAATAGGTTTGTTGACGTTTGGCTAACTCAAAATTCGTTTCCATAGCGCCAAACTCATCGTCCATCATCTCCACTGTAGCATAAGTCTTAGTCCAAATTTTTTCCTTACTGTCAAGTTCATAACAATCTACTTTCAAATTTGGCTCATTATAGGATGCTAAAAAGATCTTACCGTCATAAAGGGCATAGTTGGCCTCTAAAAAGTAAATCTCCCCGCTATCCAATGGGGCCTCTGGATAATAAAATTGCTGGTATGCTCCCCATTTCAGGGCATCATTGAGAGCCCAGACTTCTACAAATCCTTTTCTCAAGGCACTGGCCGTCAAAAAAAGGGTCCCATTTTCCACATACAGTTTTATATGCTTCGAATTTTGTTCAAAACTCTGCTGACGATGATCATGAAGTAGCGGCAGAAAAAAGTTTTGCCGGAGTCGTACCTGATCAGCAATACTACGGCCTGGAGTCTTAGCTCGATATTCTACAATCGAATCTCCATTGTAGATACACTGTAGCAAGAGTTCTTCTTTGGAGGTGAGCAGATAATAAAAAGTCTGTCCGTAAGGAAAGGCCTTCAGGACTTCGTAGCCATCTGGAATGCGAGCGGTCAAGTCGCAGGGAGCTATCGTCCAACTGCCTTTAAACAATCGAAAAGCGTTGAGCCGCTGGAAACCATAATTTTTGTAGTAAATGATGATTTCCTCGGCTTGATCCACGTAGCTCAAAATCTCGATGTTGTTCAGTTCATAGTCCGCTAAGTTGACATATAGTTGGGTGCGCATCTTGAGCGCTTCATCAAGCAGCAAGACACGAAAA
>CAZHOC010000146.1:0-9062 GCA_964534295.1 uncultured Bacteroidia bacterium
AGTAAATGGTTGGGGCTTTATCGAAGGGAGCATTACCGCCATTTCCCTTTTGAAGTAATTATCAATGACTCCTCCCAGCAGATTGGAGGAGTACCTTTTGTCGTCACGCTGCTCTCTAACAATCGCTTTCTCTTAGAGATGGATGAGGATGAGTTTAGCCTTTTTGATCCTTTGACCCTCAGTCAACGCTTAGTCGAGAGTGAGTTCAAGTTTAGAGGGGAGTACACCTTCGGTGAACGCGTGGATCACCAATATTTTAGCTTCACATTAAGGAAGCCAGATCCCGCAGTAAGTGATAGTGAATTTGAAGGCAAGGAGCTTGAGTTTACCCTCTATGACCTTAATAGCCTTGCCAACAGTTATAAAGAACGGCAAACTATACAGACCATTGATCTGGAAGCAAGCATCTTAGAGATTAAGAGCTCAGGAGAGATCGTACAAAAAGAAATAGACTTTCTAAACGCACTTAACGCAACCTACATCCAGACCAAGCTAGATGAGAAAAACGAGGCGGCCTCTTCGACATTAACCTTCATCGAAGATCAGGTAAACAATATCAGAGATTCACTGCAAACAGCAGAAAAGAGGCTTGAGGCCTTCCGCCGCAACAATCGCGCGATCGACCTCAATTTCACGGCTCAAAGTGCCTTAGGACAGCTAGAAACTCTTGAGTCTGAAAAAGCAGTCCTTCAACTAAATGAACAGTATTATCAGAATCTACTTTCGAATCTAGACGATACGACTGCCATTGAAGACATTGTAGCTCCTAGTAGAATGGGGGTTTCTGACCCGGTCATCAATGATCTAGTCATCGAACTCAAGCGCTTAAATTCTGAGCGATTGAAAATGGCCTATTCCGCTGGGGATGGTAGCTATGATATGCAAATCATCAATAGCCAGATCCAGTCGACTAAGCGTTCTTTGGAAAAGAACCTCCAAAGTCTCAGTAAAACTACTACTCGGACTCTCAATGATAATCGTAACCGCATTGGCAAAATTGAATCGACTCTCGCGCGTCTGCCCGGTAACGAAAAGGCTCTGGTTGAGATTCAAAGAAAATATACTCTCAACGAAAATCTTTACAATTATCTCCAACAACGACTTGCGGAAGTCGGGATCGCTAAATCCGAGAAGATTGCTGATTCCCGTATTTTGGATGATCCTCGCATGAAGGGTACTGACCCTATTGCTCCGCAAAAGAAGCTTTTATTAGTTTTTGGTTTGCTGGGGGGACTTTTGGTGCCGATGGTAGTGCTCCTCTTGCAAAAACCGCAAAAGGAATTTATCGATAGCCTCGATCATCTTGAACGCTTGACTAAGGTACCAGTAATGGTGAGCATTGCCCACCAAGAGAATAATAATGAGGCCTTGATCCCAAGTGAATCCACCTGGCAGGTGGCAGAATCGATGAGGGATCTGAGCGCAAACCTACAGTTCCTCTGTCCACCGGATAAGACTTCAGTAGTAGGATTTACTTCAACAGTCTCTGGCGAAGGAAAAACCTTTACCGCCGCCAATCTCGCCAAAAGCTTGGCCGAGTCTGATCACAAGATTCTCTTGATCGATTTGGATCTCAGAAAGCCTAGTTTGGTGCGCTACTTTGAGCCGCAAATGAAAAAAGGCCTAAGCCATTACCTGCGTGGTGAAGTGGATTACCTCAATGAGATCATTTATTCATTTGAAAATGATCAGCTCCATTTTATTCCGACCTTTCCGATGAATGGAGGCGAGGCTCAAAAATGGATCAATAGTTCGCGTATGCGCAACTTGATCATGAATATTAAAGAAGAGTACGATTATATCATCCTGGATATGCCGCCGGTGGGACTTGTGTCTGACTTCCTGCTGCTATCTAAATATATCAACTATAATTTCTATGTAGTTAGAGAGGGATATTCTCGTATTGGCTATATCAACTCTCTTAATAAAATGGTCAACAAGGGACATTTAGAGAATCTCTATTTGATCCTTAATGATGTTAGCCATAAAGGCTTTAAGTATGGCTACGATAGCTATCACTACCGCGGTCAGATAGAAGAGTAACCCAAATCTAAGAGCAAATAGTCCTGAGAGGATAAAACGATATGCCCGAAATCCCAGGCAACGAGATATACTACACCATCCATATTTTATTGACGATGGTTATCTGTGGCTGGATCACTTACAAAAGTGAGACTAGGCACAAGGCTGTGCTTTTTGTCTTTGGATTGTTTTTAATGGGTGGGACCATTCTGGATGTAACTACCTTCAAAATCCCTGGTATTGGCTTTATGGAGATTCAGCCAGACCGCTTTGTTTTCTTTTTTAGTGTGGGCTATATGATCATGCTAATGCGTTATCCACACAATAGGGATTTACTCCGGAAACGCTGGTATGCACCTTCTTATGAGTGGGCCATTTATGCGTATATCCTTTTCATTATTACGGCCTTAACTTACCACTTCCAATTGCTGGGTTTTAAGGATTGGGTACTAAAGATTATCCAGTTTGTTAATTATTTGGCGATGTACTGGATCTTGAAGACTACCATGGATAAGGGCTTATTTAAAGGTTTAGGCCAGGTCTTTTTAGTCGGGGCTGCCATTTCTAGCATATATGCCATCATGCAGTTTTTGGTTGATCCGCTCTTTATGCGATATGGAGAGATGAGGATAGCCTATGGCTCGACTGTGCGCTCCAATGGGATGTTCAATACCGAATATGTCCATAGCTATTTTGTGATGGCAGCTTTTGCATGGACCCTAATTATGGTCAAGCAAAACAAGATCAAACTCATACTTTCCGTAATTTTCTTAGGGGGCATTTTATTCACCTTCCACCGTATGAGTTGGTTGATAATTACTGTTTTCCTAGGGATATATCTGCTATGGTTTTTCCGGGCTCGCCTGAGTGTGCTCGGTACGCTTGGCATTGCAGGGGCCACTTTGATCCTCGCCATTGGGATGCTCTTTTATGAGGATATTGTAAACTCTCAAATGGTGCAAGAACGTGTCAATGAACGGATTGACAGTCGTTTTGGCTACTATGATATGGTATTGAGTAATATTGGCAACAAGCCATTGTTTGGATATGGTAACAAGAAAAATGAGGTCTATTACTATGCCATGCTTCGCATAACGAAAAGTCTAGCTCGTGCTACTGGTGAAGAAGGTAGTATCCACAATGGCTATTTATCTAATCTTTTTTATTATGGAGTACCTGCATTGATACTGTTTGTGTCAATGATTTTTACAGCTCTTAGATTTTATTTGCGGCTCGCTCGTGTGCACGCAATCTATACCATTCCCTTTCTTTTTGCGGTTGTATTTACCATTGCGAATATGACCAACTCATTTTTGCCCCCTAAGCATGTCGCCATGATATTTGGCTTACATCTAGGCATTTTTGGGGGAGTACTGCAAAATCGAGTTTTCTCTTTTTCTAACCCTGAAACTGAAGCAGAAGCTTAGATAGGTATGGTCGCAAGAATCAAAGCTCTACTGGAAAAGGGACATGCTCGCAGTGTTAAGGCGCGCAAAAATATCCTCTTGTCAATGATCTATAAGTTCGTTGGCATGGCAATAGGCTTTGCTTATTTCCCCATTTCAATAGACTATTTGAGTTCTGCAGCCTTTGGCATCTTCATCACTTTGGAGATGTTTATCGACTGGTTTGCCTTTATGGACATCGGGATTGGTAAGGGACTTCGTAATATGGTTGGGGGAGCCTTTGCCAAAGATGAAAAAGAATTAGCTCGCTCCTATGTAAGTACTGCCTATTTCATTATTGGGGGCATCTTTGCAGCACTGATTGTCATCTTTTGCATAGTCAGCTTTTTTATAGATTGGAGCTGGGTCTTGAATACGGAGCCCGAGATGAGGACCGAACTAACCTATTTGGTCATTGTTGTCTTCATTGCCTTTAGCCTTCGTTTCGTTTCCAGCATGGTTTATGAAGTTTTCAATGCCTTCCAGCGAACCTCCATGGTCGATTTATTCAATATGGTAGGTAAGTTGGTATTCTTCCTGACTATTATCCTGCTGGTGGTATTTGTCTCCCCTTCTTTATTGTACTTCGGCATGGCAAGAAGCTTTGCCTTTGCTAGTGTACCTATAGCAATAGCTATTTATTATTTCCGGACGGAGTTCAAAAGTCTCGCTCCTAGTTGGAAGTATTTTGATATTAAGCATGCTCGCAGTCTAACGACTTTAGGGATCAAATTCTTCTTCATACAGATCGCCCTATTGATCATTAATGAGACCAATTACTATTTGATCCTCAAACTAATAGGTCCCGCAGCAGTAACGCCTTACGCGACTGCATTTAAATACTATAGCATCGTAGTCTTTGGCTTCAGCGTTGCAGCAAATCCCCTTTGGGCCGCTTATATCGAAGCCTACCAAAAGAAAGATTTTGACTGGGTAAGGCGGACCATTAGACAAATGCTCAAAGTTTGGACCCTCGCTTCGCTCGTAATGGCAGTAATGGTAGCGGTTTCACCATGGATATTTGACCTTTGGGTAGGAGAAGAAGTGGCCAGTGAAATTTCCTATACCTTCTCCATATTGATTGCCTTGATGATCATGGTTGCAAACTGGAATTCTGTTTTCAATCTCTTCATAAATGGTACGGGCAAAGTACAACTACAAATGTGGGCAACCCTGGGGATTGGGCTTATTAATATCCCCTTATGTATACTCTTGGTGAAGGTATTTGATTTAGGGAGTAACGGAGTCGTTTTGGGCTCAGTTTTGAGCCTCTTATTGATGGCCATTATCAGCCCCATTCAGGTAACGAAAATCCTAAAAGGAACTGATACGGGTATCTGGGGGCGCTAATTTGATAGATGAAAAACAATATATATGAAGTTCGACCCAATGAGGTTCGATAATTATCCATTCAAACGACTAGAATAGTTTCAAGAAGGGGATAACGCTATTTTTCGAACTAATTATGGAGGATCGATTGACACACATCGTTCACTTGGGAACTAATGGCTTTCCACATGGAATGGCTGCTATAGAAAGAATACGCTTGCTGAGTTTAGCTTTGCTGGATTCAGGCGTTTCTGTGCGGGTAGTTAGCCATAAAGGAGTCTTGAAATCTGAGCAAGAAGATGATTTTCCTCCTCATGGGCAGTTTCAAGGAATCGATTATGACTTCGTCAACGATTCCATCATTCGGCCGGAGGGCTTCATACAAAGAAACCTCGCCAAAATCATCGGCCGATTCAAAGAATGGCAGTTTTTGCGTTCGCTTAAGCGAAAAAAACAACTAGACGCCGCTATCGTAAGCAGCATGGATTTGTTCAGTTTGATCTATTATCGGATCCTCTGTACACTGCTTGCCATCCCCATGATTTACCAATTAGTCGAACTAAATTCGGCCATGGCCAATCGCCAATCCAAAAGCAAACAAATCAGTGATGGCCTTTTGGAACGATTTGCCTTAGGCTTGCCTGACGCAATTTGGCCGATTAGTCAGCTCCTAACTGAGTTTTGCCAGACTCGCTTTGCCAAGACTCCTCTTTTGTCAATTCCCGTGGTCTGTGACTATGAGGCTTTCGATCAGGTAAGAGGCTTAGATCATGAGCCATACTTTTTATACTGTGGTTCTAGCAGTTACGCTGAGGTAATCTATTTTTTGATCGACGCCTTTGCTAGCATACAATCAGTTGAACGAGCCGGAATAAAACTATACCTCATTGTGGGAGGAGACAGTGATGCCAAATTGGCAATCCAAAATTATATCATTGAGCAAGGGCTTGAAGATGAGGTAGAAATGTTCTCGGGCTTGCCATACGAAGACCTAATCCGACACTACAAAGGAGCAGAAGCCCTCTTGATCCCACTTCGCCCTCGGAAGCAGGATGAAGCAAGGTTTCCCCATAAAATTGGCGAGTATCTTGCCAGTGGAAAACCTATTATTACTACTAACATTGGGGAAATTCCCCACTATTTTACCAATGAACATGATGCCTTGGTAGCTGATAGTTATGAGGTCGAAGCCTTCGCTGAAAAGATGCGCTTTGTACTCAACTATCCCACTCAGGCTCGACTGATAGGCCAAAATGGTAAGCAACTAGGTCGAAAAAACTTTGATTGCTACCAATATGGCAAAAAGATGACTGACTTTATCCAATTCATACAAGACAACCCACAATAGCAATTATATGTGCGGAATTAGCGGCATCATGTATGCTGATCAACAACGCTCAGTACATATTTCGGAACTGCAAAATATGACCTCTGCTATGGTCCATCGAGGACCAGACGATGAAGGTTTTTACCAAGACCAGAATATGGGCCTTGGTTTTCGCAGATTAAGTATCATCGACCTTTCGACCGGCCATCAGCCGCTTGCCAATGAGGATGATTCTGTTTGGATAGCTTTCAATGGCGAGATTTACAATTTCCCAGAGCTGCGTAGACAAATGCAGGCCAAAGGCCATGTCTTCAAAACAGGAACTGATACAGAAACTATCGTTCACTTATATGAAGAGTATGGACCTGATTGTGTCAGCTATCTCAGGGGCATGTTTGCATTTGCTATTTGGGATAGCCGCAAGCGCAAGCTTTTTTGTGCGCGGGACCGTTTTGGTATCAAGCCTTTTTTCTTTCACCTTGACGGTGAACGCTTTGTCTTTGGATCAGAGATCAAAACGGTTTTAGGCGCAGGCAATATCGATCGTAGTCTAGACTATAATGCCCTTGATGGGTACTTCACCTATAAATATATCTCTGAGGACCGCACCATCTACAACTCCATCAAAAAACTCATGCCTGGTCATGGGATGGAAGTTTGGGTAGAAAATGGCAGGCTTCAGATAAGACAAGAAAGCTATTGGGATATCAATTTTGCGCCAGACTACAGTTTGAGTGAGGAGGAATGGTGCGAAGAAATTGAGCGAGTCTTGTCAGAATCGGTCAAAATGCGCATGATTAGCGACGTGCCTTTGGGTGCCTTTTTGAGTGGAGGTGTAGACTCTAGTTCAGTGGTAGCTTTGATGGCTCAGAACTCAAATCGTCCCATTAAGACCTTTTCTATTGGCTTCCGCGAAAAGAAATTCAACGAGCTACCATATGCCCGCGAAGTGGCAGAAATGTATGGTACTGAGCACCATGAGCAGATCGTAGATCCCGAATCTATTGATTTACTGCCCAAATTAGTGCGCTCCTACGATGAGCCATATGCTGATTCTTCGGCTATCCCCACTTATTACGTCTGTAAGTTTGCGCGTGAGCATGTTACTGTCTGTCTTTCGGGTGATGGGGGCGACGAATTATTCGCTGGCTACAATTCCTATCCAAAGCTAGAGAGATTCAATAAATACCACCGCCTGCCGCATGTGTTCAACAAGCACTTCTGGGGTGGGATCCATAAAGTCCTTCCCAATACTGTCAAAGGTAAGGGGCTATCTTATTACTTGAGTAAGCGCCGAGAAATGGTGGCGGCTCATTATGCCTTGTGGCAGCACCCTGAGCGGGAACGCTTATTCTTGCCTGAGGTATGGGCAAAAATGAGCAATCGGCCAGCGGAACTCTTCAAAGAAGCCTTACTTGAGCGTTCTGGGACAGAAGACTACCTCTCAAGGGTCCAAGAGCTTGATATGAAAACCTATATGGTGGACGATATCCTCACCAAAGTGGACCGCGCCAGTATGCTTAACTCCCTTGAGGCTAGGGTGCCTATACTCGATCATAAACTCGCTGAACTCAGCTTCCGGATTCCGTCCAATTTGAAGCTCAAAAACGGCGACAAGAAATACATCTTCAAAAAAGCCATGGCTAAGCATTTGCCGCCTTCCGTCATTAGCCACAAAAAACAAGGCTTTTCGGTACCATTGGGGGCATGGTTTAAGGGTTCTCTGAAAGAGTATATCCATGACCAACTGCTTTCGGCCAATACCCAGCTTTCTGATTTCTTGGATATGAAGTATGTCGCAAAGATGGTAAGTGATCATGAGACCGGAATGAGGGATCTCAATGGCAAGATTTGGTCATTGGTCTTTATGGATGCATGGTTACAAGAGCAACGAAACCTCGCCGCAGTATGAAAATAGTTATGCTCAATGACGCTTTGGTCCGTGGTGGAAAGGAGCGACGTCTAATAGAATTGCTAAAAGGCTTAAAGCACTTTCCTGAGGTTTCGGTCGAACTCATCATTTTTTCTAAGGATATTGACTATTCTGAAATTCATGAGATTTGCCCCAACCTTCATATTCTTGAGCGCAATCCTAAAAAAGACCCTCGTGTCTTCACCCGTCTTTATCGCCTAATCAAGCAAATAAAGCCGGATGTAATGCATAGTTGGGGTTCGATGCCTTCTGTCTACGCATTGCCCATTGTGATAGGGCAGGGGATACCTTTGGTGAACGCTATGATCACGAATGCACAGCCCAATATGCCTTGGCATCATGTGGACTACCGACGTGGTCGCATGACATTTCCCTTCTCCAAACTGGTGATAGGAAACTCCCAAGCGGGACTAGATGTATATGACGCACCCAAGGATCGGGCTGCTTGTGTCTACAATGGCTTTGATTTTCGGAGGATAGAATCCCTCATGGAGGAGACCGATGTCAGGGCTCAGTATCAAATCAAGACCCCAAAAGTAGTCGCAATGTTGGGGGCTTTTGCCTCGCGTAAGGACTACCCAACCTACATTAAGGCCGCGATTTCTGTTCTGGAGAAGCGAAGTGATGTAAGTTTTTTGGCAATTGGTGATGGAAAACTACTGCCAGAGTGCAAAAAGCTCGTACCAAAGGCCCTTGAAGACCGAATTTTGTTCCCGGGCATGGTTAAGAATGTAGAATCTTTGGTCAATATTTTGGACGTCGGGGTGCTCGCTAGTAACTCAAAAGTGCACGGGGAAGGGATCTCAAATGCCATCCTCGAATTCATGGCTTTGGGCAAGCCAGTAGTCGCTACTAGAGGGGGCGGCACGCCAGAAATTGTACAGGATGGTGAGACCGGATTTATGGTTCCTGCCTTTGATGTTGAAGCCATGGCGAACAAAATTGAGTACCTATTGGCACATCAAGAAGACGCCCAAAATATGGGGCAAAAAGGCGAAGCTCGTGA
>CAZHOC010000147.1:0-9018 GCA_964534295.1 uncultured Bacteroidia bacterium
CAACTAATCTTTTCACGATGAAAAACGACATTATTCAAATTGATTTAGATGCGCTCAAAAAATCCAATTGGTCCGCCAAAGAATTAGAAAATGCAGCAGTAGTTACTGACTTCATTCAAAACTTGATGAACAATCATGACTTTGATTATATCCTAAAGAATTTTGGCGATAACCCATACATTCAACATAGCCGAGGGATTACGGATGGCATTAGCGGATTGGTCCAATACGTGGGAGGTTTTGCGAAGCGCTATCCAGAATACACCTATGATGTGAAACGCATCATTGCAGATGACGATTTTATCAGCTTTCACTCCCATGCCACCCTAAAGAAAAAGGATCGTGGTAATGACAAAAAAGGATTTAGTATCATCGACACTTGGAAGGTAATCGATGGCCAAATCGTAGAGCATTGGGACGCAATTCAACCCCTAGATTTCATGATGAGAATGGTAGTGCTCTTAAGCGGTGGCAAAATCGCCAATGCCAATGGAGTATTCTAGCAAAAGAAAGCCAATCTGCGGTCTAAATACTAAATACTAAATACTAAATCAGGCGGAAGCGAGACTAGATTTTTGAGAGCTACTGGCTTCGCCGAACGCTTGTGCTGAGCGGTAAAACCAATAAAAGGTCACCATCAGCAATACGTGCCCAATATCGTAGTAATTGAACCATTTGCTGAAAGAAAACTGTAGAGTATAGACGATTGCTGGCAATAAAGACCAAAGGATGGCTGAGATGAGCCATTTTCGCCCTGGGCGAGCATCAAACATATTACCCCATATCTGGAAAGGTAATACCATACCTACCAGACCAAGGGCGGAATGATTGCGTACGGCATTGAAATGGATTTCCTCGCTAAAGGCAATTACGGAAAGGAACACCAGTAGTTGCACAATGATGGCGATATCAAAAATTCGCTTCCAATTGGCTTGTATCCGCTCCTTGAGGCTTTCGAGCGTCGCTTTTTGCAAACAAAAGACGGCTGAGCCAATAAAAGCATGACCCAAAAGCTTCCAACGCGGATGGATCATATAATAGATTCCATGGCCCAAAATACCCCCGCACAATGAGGCTGTACCCATGAGGATAAAGTAAAACCAAAAATAGCGTAGGGTATTATTTTGTAGACGATTTTCCCGCAACTTCCAGGCATACCAAAAGCACTGGGCGGTAATAAACAGATCCGTCAGCGCAGTGGTTGGATCTTGGATTTTGAAATCGTAGATAGTTAAAAAAGTGAGTTCTGGCATCGTTTTCCAAAAATCAGTTCGCAAGAAACACAATTTTGTGTTTTTGGCCTACAGAATAGTTGCATAAAGTTGTTTTTAAACGGACATTCTGACTCCTTTGTTTAACCACTTACTGATTAGGGCTATGAAAAAATGGATTTGGCGCGTCCTCCTCTTATTACTTCTGATTGTCGTCGGACTAGGTGTTTGGATGCTCAACAACCTGAGTGATCGCTTTCCGGGCTATGAGGTCAATATTGATATCCCTGCGGGGAACGCTATGCCTCTGCGCGCGGGTTTTGCCAAAGTATCCATTAGCCCCGAACTGCCTGACACCTGGGTTGATGTGAACCAAGACTCAATGTATCGTGCTGAGGATGGTGATACCTATGAAGATGGTAATGGCAATGGCAAGTTTGACGCCGCTTGGATGGCAGGATTTGGCAAGCATCGCGCTGCCAAAAGCATTCATGATTCCCTTTGGGCAAGGGCAATGGTGATCGATGATGGCCATACCCGTATGGCGGTGGTGGTCATAGACGCGATTGGCTTTGGCCATGATGATGTGATCCGGGTAAGACAACAAATCCCGCGTTCTGCGCAGCTGACCTACACCACCGTGGCTGCAACTCATACCCATGAAGCACCAGACCTAGTCGGCTTATGGGGTCCGGGAGACTTTGTTTCTGGAGTAGACCCAGCATATATGGCTTTAGTGATCAGGCGAACTGCCGCTGCTGTAACAGAAGCCGTGGCTAATCTTAGACCTGCTAAATTAAGGGTAGGGGAGGACCTTACAAGGGCAAGCGACCTAGTAGCCGATACCCGTAAGCCCGAGGTATTAGATCCAGGGATCACGATATTACAGTTCCTCGATGTAGAGGCAGATACTACCCTCGGCTCCCTCTTTGCTTGGGCTGACCATCCGGAAACCCTTTGGAGCAAAAATATGCAAGTGAGTTCTGATTTTCCTCACTACGTCCGGGAAGCCATGGAAAACGGCATTTACGATGGCGATAGTCTAGTCATGGAAGGTCTCGGCGGGACCTGTGTTTATATCAACGGTGCGATTGGGGGCTTGATGACGACTCATCCGACCACTCCCATCGAGGATATGTTTGCCGATACTACCTATTTAGCACCCTCTTACCCAAAGATCAAAGCTCAAGGAGATCAGCTTGCCCGCTTAGGACTTAATGCCATTCGAGATAGTAGCGCCAGCGAACTACAATCCGCAAGCTTAGCTCTGCGGGCCAAAACGATAGAGATACCCCTAGATAATGTGCTTTTTCAACTGGCTGCTTCCTTAGGGATCTTGGATCGGGGAATGAGTCGTTGGATGCATATGCGCACTGAGGTGGCCGCATGGGAGTTAGGGCCAATTAGTTGCTTACAAGTACCGGGTGAGATTTATCCTGAGATCGTCAATGGAGGGATAGAAGCACCGGAAGGCCAAGATTTTAGCGTTCCTCCGCAGGAGATACCCCCGCTGAGAGAAAAAATGTCGGGACGCTACAAAATGATTTTTGGCCTGGCCAACGACTTGATTGGCTATATCATCCCACGCTCAGAGTGGGACAAGGAACCGCCCTATATTTATGGCTATGAGAGCGATCCTTATGGTGAAATCAATTCCGTAGGCCCTGAAACTGCCGGTATAATCCATCAGGAGTGCCTAGATTTATTGGAGGGAAAGTAGCATTGAAGAAATATGGATGAGGCCGCATTATATGCTTTTATGAGCGCGGTATTCTTGCTGTCGTGCATCAATGGCTTATTGCTGGGAGCGATTTTGCTATTCAATCAGCGTTTGAAAAACAAAGCTAACCGTGCCTTGGCCTTTGCTTTGATTGGAGCCGCGATCATTCTGCTATATGAAAGCATCTTATACCTAGGCTTAGAGGAGCAATATCCATTTTTGATGTTGATTCCGTTTTACCTGATTTCGAGTATTCCCATTGGTGTCTATTATTTTACCGTTTACTTTCTAGAGCCAAATCGAGCTTTTGGGAAACTAGATTGGTGGATACTACTTCCTATCAGTTTGGAGATTTTTGGCGAATTCCTCTTTGCTGCTTGGTATGGAAATGGCGCTGAGGAGAGTCCTTATGTATGGGGAGACTGGGTCTTGAGTATTTTAAGCGAAGGAGTGGGATTGGTGAGTTGCTTCCTCTTGCTACCTCGTTCCCTACAAAAGATCTTACAATACCGTAAGCAACTGACTGCACATTTCTCGACTATACCTAAGCAAAGCATTTGGTGGTTGCAATTCTTTATCTATGCGCTAATTGGCATCAGTCTAGCTTGGTTGATAAGCTTTGTAGAGGGGATTTTGGGCTATGATCCTGAATATACTTTTACCATAGTTTCCCTCGGGCTGTCATTTTTGTTATACGGACTAGGTTATACTATGATATTAGGCAGTAGTAGCTTTAAGACCATTCCTACGCTTGATCTTAGTGCGAGTTCTGAACCTAAGACCAAGCAACTCTCCAAAAAGACCGACAAATACCATCAAGATCTCCTGACATTGATGCAGCAAGAGAAGCTTTTCCTCCAAAGCGATTTGCAGTTAAGAGACCTTTGTGAGAAGCTTGATATCAGTGCGAGCTACCTTTCGCAGATCATCAATGAAAAGGAAGGCAAAAGCTTTTTTGATTTTATCAATCACTATCGGGTAGAAACCGTTAAGGAGAAATTGCTCATGCCAGAGTATGAGCATTACAGCATTATGGGCATCGCTTTGGAGTGTGGTTTCAATACCAAATCAACCTTTTACAGTGTCTTTAAACAGTTTGCAGGTATGACTCCATCTGCTTACCAGAAAAAACATAAAATATCCTCTCAGGCTTTGAATTGACCCTTTTTTGCCTAGAAAAGAGGTCCGAGTACCCTGAAATTAGAGCCAGTCGAACTCCCGCAAGCGTAAATTTCTCGACCTTAGTTTTGATTCGCCGTAAGCCTCAGTATCCTGTCGATAGAGGCGGGCTTTTCAAATGAAATTTCCTATGATGACTAGAATTGAATTTATCAAGCGCAGTATTGCCGCCGGGGTCGGTCTGCCTTTACTTGCTTCCCTTTTGACCTCTTGTGAAGATGAAGGACTGATCCTACCTACTGGGGGAGAAGATTTTGACGGCAAGGTCCTTATTATTGGGGCCGGAGCTGCCGGCTTGACCACTGCTTATCTCCTCAATAAACTCAATATTGATTTCGAACTCTTAGAAGCTTCCTCTGATTTTGGTGGTCGGGTCAAAAGGCTTGAAGGCTTTGCTGACTTCCCCATTGATCTGGGCGCTGAATGGATCCATACTGAGCCAAACATCCTCAATCAAATCGCGGGTAATGAGAAGCCCAATGCGGATATTGAGACTATAGTTTATAACCCTAAGGAAATTTCTCTTTGGAAGGATGAAGAGCTAAAGACCAGGGATTGGGCGAGGCGCTTTTATAGTGAATACAAGTTCAAAGACACCACCTGGTACGGTTTTTTAGAGACCTATATCGTACCAGATATTTATGACCGGATTGTTTTCAATGCCCCAGTTGATCAGATCGATTATTCAGGCGATAAGGTTTTGGTACGGACTGCTTCGCAGAACGCTCAAACCTATGAGGCTGATCAGGTAATTGTTACCGTGCCGGTCAAAATTTTGCAGGGAGAGAGTATTGCATTCAAGCCTGCCTTATCTAACACTAAAAAGGAGGCCATTGATAGTATCACGGTTGGAGATGGCTTAAAAGTCTTTATTGAGTTTGAGGAACGCTTTTATCCTGACATCCTTATGTTTGGCCCATTGCTCCAGGCCGCTTTTCGGGACAACAAGATTTTTTATGATGCTGCTTTTGGCAAGGAGGCCAACCGTCATGTATTGGGACTTTTCACTATCAATGAACAAGCGAGTGAGTATGTTGAGTTAGGCACAGACGAAAAGATTATTGAGCGAATCTTAGATGAGTTGGATGAGGTCTTTGATGGCCAAGCGAGGCAGCACTATAAGCAGCATATTATTCAAAACTGGACCGCAGAACCCTACATCCAAGGATCGTATTCCTATGATTTTCTCGGGGATCGTGCTCAAATCATGGCTGATTTATTTGAGCCTGTGGAGGAGAAGCTATTTTTTGCTGGTGAAGCCTTTTCTGATGAAAACCAAGCGACTGTACATGGTGCCTGTGAATCAGCTTATACTGTCGTTAGCAGAATGCTGGAAAAACAATAGAAAACTTATTACTATGAACCATTACCAGTCTCTATTTGGGGGCTGGTTTTTTTGTGCTCGCAAATATTATAAGCCCAAGTACACTATTTCAGAGTTGAAAATGATCCACTAATAGGGAAAATCCTATAAGAAGCAATACTCTTGTCAAAAAGATATTGGACTCTTTCACTTTTTTCGTTAATATAAGTTCAGATTAGTTCAATCCTGATTTACGAGATCCTTGTTTTTTCATTCTAGCATACACACTTAACGCTTTAACATTAGGAACTAAATCGGCGTTTTTACGCTATTCAACCACATTTCGTACGTAAACTTCCCCTCTGGATTCACACACCAGAAGGCAAGGCTTTTATTTTATCTATCCGAAATATTTATCGGGTCAGATATTTTCATTCACACATTTATATATCCTTTTATGACCAACTTAAGACGCTATTTGCTCTTTGCGCTAGCCGTTGTTTGCGGCTTTCAATTTTCATCAGCACAAACACATCGCAATTGTCAAACCATGGAGGCCGATCAAGAACTCCGTGAAAAGTATCCTGAGATGGGAACCTTAGATGAGTTTGAAGAATGGCTTGCTCCCCTAGTGCGAGCCTATCAAGCTCAGGACAATTCTACAAGGGCAGTCTCCACTATTCCGGTTGTATTTCATATTATTCACAACGGACAGGCTGTCGGCTCTGGTGATAACATTTCAGCAGCATTAATCAATGCGCAGCTAACTCAGTTGAACAATGATTTCCGAAAAATTACCGGTACTTCTGGTGATAATAGTGATCCGCGTGGTGCAGACTCTGAGCTTGAGTTTTGTATGGCTACTGTTGATCCCAATGGAAATAGCATGGCAGAGCCTGGTATTAACCGTATCAACCGCAATAGTCAGGGTTGGTCTGCTCCACCTTATGGCGTTTGTATCGGCAACAGTATTGATCGTACTTACATCGACAATACGATCAAGCCGCAGTCACAGTGGAATCCTAATGATTATCTAAATATTTGGGTGATGGACCTCAATTGTGGCCTGCTGGGTTACGCCCAATTTCCTAGCAGCTCTGGATTAGGAGGCTTAAGCAGTAATGGTGGGGCAGCAAGTACTGATGGGGTAGTGGTCCTAACTAATTCTGTAGGTTCTACCACTAATACCAATCCGAATGGTGGTATCTTCAATGCAGGCCGTACCCTTACTCACGAACTAGGGCACTTCTTTGGCCTCCGTCATATCTGGGGAGATGCTACTTGTGGTAATGATTTTTGTAATGATACTCCTACCCAGCAAGGTCCTTCAAGTGGTTGTCCCAATACTACCACTTGTGATGGCAACGCAGATATGGTTGAAAACTATATGGATTATAGTCGCGATAACTGTATGAACATCTTTACCCAGAACCAAAAAGATCGTATGCAGGCAGTTATGACCAATAGTCCTCGTAGAGGAAGCCTAGCTAATTCAAGCGCCTGCGGTGGCGGTGGTGGTGGCGGAGGAGGAAGCTCCTGTGCCGCAACTGTAACGAGCTTCCCATATAGCGAAAGCTTTGAGTCAGGCACTGGTAGCTGGAGCCAAAGTACAGCTGATGATTTTGACTGGACCCGTCGTTCGGGAACAACTCCTTCTAGTAATACTGGTCCTTCAAGCGCTGCTGCCGGCAGCTTCTATATGTATGTTGAGGCATCAAGCCCCAATTATCCGACCCGTAATACCATTTTCAATGGACCTTGCTTTGATTTGAGCGCACTTACAAGTCCAGAGTTTAGTTTCCAATATCATATGCTTGGAAATGCAGTTGGTACAGTTTCGCTTCAGGCGAGTACTGACGGAAGTAGCTGGGCGAATGTTTGGACTCAATCTGGTAGCCAAGGCAGTGCGTGGAATAGTACTACAATTGACTTAAGCAGTTATGCGGGCGAAAGTGAAGTACGTCTACGTTTCAATGCGACGACTGGTACAAGCTGGCAAGGTGATATTTGTATCGATGCCCTTGGCCTATCAGACAACACCGGCGGCGGCGGTGGTGGCGGAGGAGGCTGTACCGATGTTACAGTATCTATAACCCTTGATAATTATCCCTCAGAAACTTCCTGGACTATAACCGATGGCAGTGGCTCAACTGTAGCCAGCGGTAGCGGATACAGTGGTAGCGGTACAACTGTCAACGAAACGGTTTGTCTTGATGATGGCTGCTATGATTTCACTATCAACGATAGCTATGGTGATGGTATTTGCTGTGCCTATGGCAATGGAAGTTATACCGTAACGGCAGATGGTGCTACAGTTGCGAGTGGTGGCGCTTTTGGTAGCTCGGAAACGACTAACTTCTGCCTAGGCGGTGGAGGCGGCGGCAGCTGCCCAGCAATAGACTTTAGTAGTACTACCATCAACTCTTATGGTGGAACCCAAGACAATGGTACTGCAAGTGTACAGGATGGTGGTGCTACATTAGTGATCCAAAACAATGCATGGAAATCGATAGCGCTTAACTACACAGTTACCGCAAATACGGTAATTGAGTTTGATTTCCGTAGCACTGATCAAGGTGAGATTCATGGTATCGGCTTTGACAACGATAATGGAATCAGTTCAAATCGTACCTTCAAGGTACATGGTACCCAAAACTGGGGTATCGGGACCTATGATGATTATAGCGGTACTGTTTGGAAAACTTATACGATACCAGTCGGTTCGGCTTATACAGGCTCATTCAACCGTCTCTTCTTCGTTTGTGATGATGATGCTAGTTCTGGTGGTAATTCTTCCTTCCGCAATGTCAAAATCTACGAAGGTAGCTGCGGTAGCCGTGTAATGAGCCTAGAACTCCGTACGTCAAGCGCTCCAATTAAACCTGAGCTAAGTCTTGCGCCCAATCCTGCTAAGGATATGGTGATGCTGCGCTTTAAGCAAAAAGAAGCGCATAGCGTACAGCTTAAGGTAATGAATGCGATGGGACAGGCTGTCCTCACCCAGCAGTTTGAAGGGCAAGTAGGAGAAAATCAGTATGAACTGAATATCTCTGAGATCGCCTCAGGCGCCTATTTTGTCGTCATTAATGATGGTGTACGAACACAAAGTAAACGTTTGTTGATCCAGCGGTGATATCTAGAATACCTACAAAAAATTGAGGCTGCTCCTAAATCAGGAGCAGCCTCTGCTATTTTTTAATTAGTTGTTAGCCTATTTTTTGACGCTAATGACAGGTTTAAAGATAAAATTGCCATCTGCCTGCTCCGTAAAAGAGGCATCTAAGTCAAGTACAAGGGTAACGGTTTTCTTTTCTTGGGCATTGAATTCGATGACCGCTTCGTGAGTGCTTGAGTCTTCATAATCCAACTCAAGAGTTTCGCCTTTAAAGACTACGCTAACGTCCCCCCAAAAGAGGTCTAAAGACTTGATAGAGCTAGGCTCTATTTCAGAGCTACCTAGTGAAATGGGTTCTACTTCCTCAGCAAAATTTACCGAGTGTGGCACTTCTTCCAGATAAACCGTACGGATAACTTCGCTACCATCTTCAGCGATCTGTAGGGCTCTTGCTCCTGCAATGCTAAATTCTAATTGGTCAAGCTGCTCT
>CAZHOC010000148.1:0-254 GCA_964534295.1 uncultured Bacteroidia bacterium
CGTCGATGATTCAGGGCGCCGTCATTGGGGGATTGGTGGTCTTTTTCATCCTTTTTGTTTTTCAGCCCTTTGGCATCTCTCAATCAGGTCGTCCAGTCTCCATTTGCCTCATTTTTGGAGGCATCTCTACGGCAGTAGCCTTTTTGTATGATTTGAGCCAACGCTTCGTTTTTGGCATCAAAAAAGACAATCCCAATTGGACCTTTTGGAAGTGGGCGCTATCGGTGATCGGTCTGATCCTTTGTATTGCACTG
>CAZHOC010000148.1:264-9004 GCA_964534295.1 uncultured Bacteroidia bacterium
AATTATAGTGTCTCTTCTTTTTTCTACTCCAGCCATATCTCTGATTTCTGGGTTTTTGCCAACGTACTTTACGGCACCTTCTTGATCGCGATCTTTCCGGTCAGTCTTTTTGGAGCCGTCAACCTGATCCGCAACCTCAAAGCCAATCAAAAGATTGCCGAAGATATCCATCCCGAGCCAGTCCAAAATCCTAGCAGTGATATTCGGGAGTTGCCTATTCATCAATCCGACAAAACGTTCCGCGTAGCGGTAGACCAAATCCTCTTTATCGAAGCGCAGCAAAACTATGTCCGCATCTGCTTGCTTAGCGAAAAAGGCATCCAAAAAGAAATGCTCCGCAATTCGCTCGCGAGGATAGAATCTGCCCTCGAAATTAGTCCCATCAAACGCAGCCATCGTTCCTTCCTCGTCAACACCCAAAAGATCCTCGCTGTCTCGGGCAATGCCCAAGGACTTAAACTCCAAATGCAGGGGCTCGAAGACTTTGAAGTACCGGTCTCCCGCAAATACATTCCTGATTTTCGCCAAAATTAGGCTTGTCATTCGTCAAGAAAGCTGCATTTCGGCCCATTTGGCTGTCATTCGTCCCATAATCATGCGGCCTATCACTCTTTCCAGCAACTGATTGATTCAGCTCTTTACTTGCTGAAAAATCGATCAACATGGAATCTATCTTCAATCTCCTCTTAGGTCTTCACATCGCCGCCGGTGTAGTCAGTCTCATTCTTTTTTGGATCCCCGTTTTTGTCAAAAAGCGGAAAGGGCTTCACACCAAAGTTGGGCGAATTTATGTCTACGCCATGTGGATAGTCGTCGGCAGCGCAGCTGTACTTTGCGGGCTCAATATCTTTAGAGATCGTTTGATCATGGCAGCCTTCTTGGGAGTGATCACGGTCCTCACCGCTCAACCCCTTTGGTACGCCATCGCCATCCTAAAATACAAGCGCGAAGTACCAGCTAGCATTATCATCATTCGTCGGATACTCAGCGGAATTCTGTTGGTTGGCTCAGTCGGCATTACCATTTGGAGCATTCAGCTCCAACTAAAAGGCGGCTCCATCTTGCTCTTGATCTTTGGCATCATCGGGACGATTTCTTCCCTTTCAGTCTTTACTCCTGTGGCCAAGGCCCAAGCTTCTGCCAATTGGTTGCTTGATCATTTAGGTGGTATGATTGGTACGGGTATCGCTGCTTATACTGCCTTTCTTGCCTTCGGCGCGCGCAGCTTGATGAGCGATTTATTTGCCGATCAACTGATGGTTATCCCTTGGGTTATGCCAACTGTCATAGGGGCGATCATCATTCGAGTCATGAAAAACCGATACAGTCCTAAACCTAAAGTAGCCTAATCACCTCCCTTGCCACTCACTTATAATCTCACTCCAATGTTAATGCTCCCCACCAGCCTATATCTCGCACTATCTCTGACTTGGTCCTATAACTTTTTTGTCCAGCGTAGCCTAGACCTCATTCAGCTTATGGACTTCCTAACTCAGCTGTAATTGTCAAACCCCAATTCTCACTCCATCAATCCTAACATCATGAAACGTATCCTTCCCCTCAGTCTCTTTTTGATCATTTCTCTGGCTTGGTCATATGTTTTTTTCATCGAACGCCCCTTGGACGCGGTCTTTGATTTAGGCTGGGATCATTGGGAACTATTGCTGGCCTGGCTACCGCCTTTGGGTATGTTTCTGATTAGTCTTCTGCTGCGCAGAACGGACCCTTCCCCTAAGCCGACAAGCTTTGGAGGTCATAGCCTTAAATGGAGTTTGCTAATTGCAATTTTTCCCGTGGGACTGCTCGCCCTTTTTGGGGTGAGTAATGATTATGGGATCCAAGACAATCTCTTTGGACTATTTATGGGAGGGCTCTTACTTATCTACACCTTATTGGAGGAATATGGTTGGCGGGGCTACCTCCAAGATGCCATCCCTTTTAAAAGTGAGTGGATTAAATACGCTTTGATTGGTTTAGTCTGGTACGTATGGCACTGGGATTTTGTGGGGAGTGCCATTTCATGGAACGCTTTGCTCTTTTTGGGCTTGATGGCTTTTGGCGCGATGGGAATCGGACGCTTGGCCGATCATAAGAAATCACTCCTGATTTGTGCGTCTTTTCATGCCATGGGTAATATTGCCTTCTTCAGCGCCTTCCTGCAAAAGCATATGCCTTTAACAGAACGCTTGATCGTGGTGGGAATTTGTGTCCTCGCTTGGGTGATCATTTTTAAAATTTGGGATCGTAAAGCGACGCCTAATCTAAGTGAGGCTGCTACAACCTGATTACGTATTTTTGCGTAATGGCAATAGCACTTATCCGTATTTCGCACAATCTCATGAGAACCCTACTTCTCACAGCATTTATATGCTTTTTTCAATTCTCTTTTAGTCAAAATTCTCAGTACAAAAATCTCGTCTTTGAAGGTGCTGGCATCCGCGGCATTGCTTATACAGGCGCTGTTGAAGGCCTAGAAAAGGCAGGCGTTTTGCAAGGCATAGAAAAATATGGGGGCACCTCTGCCGGAGCAATTATCGCGATGGCTCTTGCCCTTGGCTATGATGCCCAAGAGATTCGAGACATCCTCCAAGAGACAGAATTTCAAAAATTCAATGATGGTAATTTCCTAGGCTTTGGCGGCATGCGTCGCATGAAAAACCGCTATGGTTGGTATAAAGGCGATAAGTTTGTGCGTTGGTTAGGGGAGATCATCGAAGCCAAAAGCGGCAATGCGGATCTTACTTTCACCGAGCTTTACGAATGGCGAGGCAAAGACCTTTATACCGTTGGTACCAATCTGACCCAACAAACGATGATGGTCTTTTCCCGGGAGCAATATCCTGATATGAAAATCAAAGACGCGGTCCGGATTTCCCTATCCATCCCGCTCTATTTTGAAGCGATTTTCATCGATGAGGCAGGCAATCTCTACGATAAACCCCAGAAAGGCAAAGCCTTAGATATCATCGTGGATGGCGGCATCATCGGCAATTACCCTATCCAGATATTTGACAGTACGTTCGTCGCAGACGGCCAAACCCACCGCATCCCAAATCCAGAGACCCTAGGCATCAAGATTGATGATGACGAACAGATCGAATATGACAATCAGCAGCAAGGCCTTAGCCCACGCGAAATAGATAGCTTCCGCTCCTATATCGAAGCCTTTTACGTTTTCGCGCTTGAAAACCTCAACCGGGCCCAAATGCAGCCCGAAGATTGGGAGCGCACCATACTCGTTTCTTGTAAGGACATTGGCCCCAAAATCAAACGCTTGTCCGAGAAGCAAGTCAGCACCTTGGTGGAAAGCGGAAAGGAAAGCGTTTCTGCTTATTTTTAGGCTTAGATGGACGCCTTCCTCTCATATCTAGACGCCCGAGTGCCGCTCGATGAGCAGGAAAAAACGCTTGTGGGAAAATATTGCAGAGAACTACATCTTGGCAAAGGGGAGCATATCCTCCAAGCAGGAGAAATCTCCAAGGCTTTTTACTTCAATATAGAGGGGTTGGTGAGGCTCTATTATTTACGTGAGGAGCAGGAAGTAACGGCCTACTTCTATGATGCAGGCAGCTTTATCTCTGCTTATGAGAGCTTTGTCAAGCAAAGACCGGCAAAACTTAATCTACAAGTGATGGAGCCAAGCGTTCTCGTAGAGATTAACCAAAATGCAGCCGCCAAACTACTGGAAGCGTCTCCTAAATTTGAAGCCATCGCCCGGCTCGCGATGGAGGAAGAATTGATCGCCAATCAACATATCATCGCGAGCCTGCTGAGCATGAATCCAGAAGAACGCTATTATCAGCTGATGGAGACCCAGCCATCGCTCTTTCAACGCCTGCCACAGCATTACCTTGCCTCTTATATCGGCGTAAAACCAGAATCCCTCAGTCGTATCAAAAAGCGCCACGCCGATCGTAAATCATAACCAAAGTCAATGCAAAAGGCTGCGCAAAAGCAGAGTTTGCAGAAAACTTGATGATGAAACGATTTTACCTAATTGCTGCGATAATAGGCTTTATTTTACCCAATATCCTGGTCGTACAAGAGTCTTTGGAGACAGCTAATTGGCTGTTGTATGCCCAACCCATGGCCACGATCAAGGGCATGTTTGCCACGCGTATATCAAGCATATTCATGATTGACTTGCTCTGGGTGTTGCTGGTGTTTTTTGTTTGGTCCTGGCCTGAGAGTCGGCGCTTGGGGATAAAAAATATGGGTTGGCTGTATTTGGCGACAATGCTGCTGGGATTGGGAGGGGGCTTGCCTTTGTTTTTGTATTTGCGGGAGCAGGCTTTGGAGGCTTAGTTTTTTGTTTTGTTGCTGCGCAGAACGCTTGTCTCTTTGGCCTTGCATGCCGTACCAACAGATTGAGAATTTATTTGTGGAATCTGCCTGCCTTTCATGTCCTATTGGCAGATTGAATTACTTATGAAAACTACTCTCCTACTCTCTCTTTTGGCGCTTTTCCATACAAGCTCCTTTTATTTCCCCAGCTCAGGATTGGATCACTTTGAAAGCTATCATGCCTCTATCTTGGCTAAAAACAATCAAGCTGAACTAAGTGATTGGGATTTAAATGCTGGGGTAGCCAGTATGCGAGTATTCACCTTTGCTCCTGGAAAAGAGCCAGAGCCTTATTTCAATATGCTTTATGAGTTTGACCCAAAAGGGAGATTGGTATTTTGGATGCAAGGGGATAGTAGCAGTGCCAAATACAATTACAAATACAAGACATATGCGTTCGGCGAAGCCGGCCAAGTCCAAAAAGTCAGCTATTATGAAAAGAGTCAAAACACCTACAGGATGACTAAGACTTTCGACCAACAAGGCTACCTAAGCGAAATCAGGTACCAATCTGAAACGGATTCCAGCCTAGATTTTCGCACCAATATTCAGTACGGTGCCGGTCATACAAAGATGAAAGTCGCCTATAATTATGATCATGCGCAAACGGTTTACGAGCGTCGCAAAACCGAAAACTACCAGTTTACTTTTGACAATAAGGGCTACCTGATCAAGGAAAGTAAGCAAGGGATGTATGCCTATACCACTACTTATAAGCGGGATGCCCAGACGGGCCTTATTACCTATAGCCATCATTTAGACGCCTGTTATCCGAGTAATTCTTGTGTCAATCTCACTACCCGTTTTAAGTATGACAAAGCGGGAAACTTGGTCAGTACCAGCGCAGATGATCGAACCGTCCGGAATTCTCTCTGGACGCTGGGCGATCATTTTGAGGCCAAATACAATGATCAAAATCTGTTAATTGAACGGACTGTATTTAAAACTTCAGGCATGGGGACTAGGTTTCCATTTAATCGAGCTGAAATCAATGAGGCCCATCGTTTTGAGTACAGCTTCGACGAGGCAGGCAACTGGATTGAACAAAGGGAGTACTTAGCTGAGAAATTGCTTAAAACGATCAAAAGAGAACTCACCTACTATTAGGAAAAATCATCCCATCAACGGGAAAAATGGCCCCTTGACAGCAGTGACAAATGCCTTAGTTTTGAATAAATTCAAAACTAATCTCATGGCAGAAAGCTTAAAATCCATATTAGACGCGCGCAAAGCGCAGTGGGCAGAAAAAGCCCCCGATAGTACCCAAAAAGCCTATGATGAAGGCATAGCGGATGTGGTCAGACAAAGCGTACTAGCCAATGCAAAGCAAGTGGGAGACCAAGCCCCAGACTTTAGCCTCAGCAACGCCACGGGCAAAAACGTTCGGCTAGCCGATCAGCTCCAAAACGGTCCAGTAATATTGACATGGTATCGTGGTGGTTGGTGTCCTTACTGTAATTTGACTCTGAGGCGCCTGCAAGACGAGCTCCCACGCTTTGAAGCTGCCGGAGCTAGCCTTATCGCTCTCACCCCCGAATTGCCTGACAAATCACTTAGCACGCAGGAAAAGCATGCGCTTAGCTTTGAGGTCTTGAGCGATTTTCATAATGAAGTGGCCAAAGAATATGGCGTGGTCTTTAGCCTAACCCCTGAAGTGGCGGAGATGTACCAAAATGCTTTTGATCTTCATGGCTATAATGGGGACGAAAGTAACGAACTGCCTTTGGCCGCCACTTATGTGATCGACCGAAGCGGGACCATCCAATACGCTTTTTTAGATGCCGAGTATCGCCATCGTGCCGAACCAGATGACATCATTCAAGTCTTAGAACAGCTATAATTAGGGTTCAAACCTAAACAAAAAAGGATGCGCCGAAGTCTAAATTAGGTGCATCCTTTTCGTCTATATATCCATAAATACACCCTTATTCCAGATTCAGAGTGGGAGCAAATAGCAGCTCGCCTAGAAGAGATAAGCGTTCCGCGCAGCGGTAGCATACTAGAAGAGGGTCAAATCTGCCGTCATCTTTGCTTTTTGGAAGAAGGTCTGCTGCGCTTTTTTGTATGGAAGGATGGACGCGATGTCAACAAATATTTTACCGTAGCGCCTTATTGCTTCACTTCGCAGCGATCATTCAATTTTGCGGTTCCTGCCAAAGAAAATATTGAAGCGCTGGAGGACAGCAAAATTTGGCGGATGAGTAAGGAGGATTCTGAGGAATTGCTAAAGCTGCCCGGCTGGAGTGAGTTTGTGCGTAAGCTAGTGCAGGAGGTGCAATTTTTCACTGACCAGATCCTCGAAAACATCCAAAATGAAACGGCCGAAAGTCGCTACCGCCAAATGTTAGCGGAGAGTGATCCCCTTTTGCAGAGAGTGCCGATCAAACATATTGCTTCCTATCTGGGCATTGCGCCTCAATCACTCAGTCGTATCCGTAAAAAAGTCCTCGCCTCGGCGCGAAAGTAACATAGGTGAAGTGGCTTCCTTTTTTTAATGGCGTGCTTTGAGTATCAAAATCAAATACTCATGTATCACTTCATTTTTCTTATTCTAGCATTTTTTCCGCTGGCGCTACTCGCGCAACAAGCGCCCGCTTCCAACAAGCACTTTTGGCATACAGTTCAAACCGAGGCCTCCAAGGAAGCCATCTGGCAAGTCTGGACCGATGTAGCAAACTGGCAGGACTGGGATAGCGGCCTACAATCGGCAAGCCTCGACGGAGCGTTCACCGCAGGTGCAAAAGGAAACATTATCAGCCTCGAAGGTCGTAAGTCCAGTTTTAAGGTAGTCGAATATGTTGAGGGGGAATCCTACACTTTCAAAACCAATCTACCCTTGGGAGCTTTATATGTTAAGCGCAGCTTTCAGGAAGTAGAGGGTAAGCTCAATTTCACCCACGAAGTTTGGTTTAAAGGCATTAGCGCAGGTCTTTTTGCCAAGCTGTTTGGACCCAATTTTCGCGCGGTACTCCCTGATGTCATGGAGCAAGTCAAACAAATAGCAGAACGCAAATGAGTCTTATCAAAGTCGTTTACCTCGCCAATATCATCGTCGCTGGTTGGATCAGCATCACGAGTTTGTTTTTTCCGGCGGTCGCCGAACGCACGGTCTTTGCCAATGCTTTTGCTTATTCAGAGGCCATTCGCCTGGTCGGTGCGCTTTGGTGGGCGATCTTTATCCTTTCGATTTTGGGGCTATTTTGGCCGCAGCAGATGAGTTTAGTATTGCTTTTTCAATTGATTTACAAAGGCTCATGGCTCCTATTTGCGGCTTTGCCAGCGATCATCCAAAGCAATCCTTATCCCAAGGGCATGGCTTTCTTTTTCGTGGTCTGGGTGCTGATCTTGCCTTTTGTGATTCCTTGGTCTCAAATCTTTAGCTAGCATAGTATTATCATTAAATTGAAAGCCTAACACTTCAGTTATGATAATCAACAATCAGGAAGCGCTTCGCGATCTCTACGGATGGCCAAGAGGTAGAGCCAAGGACAAGGTTTTGGCACAATTAGAAACCCACGCTAAGAACTTCTTGGCTCATTCCCCCTTTTTTGTACTAAGCACTTATGATCAGGCAGGGAAAGCAGATGCATCGCCTAGAGGGGGCAAGCCAGGCTTTGTTAGAGTCTTGGATGATCAAACCCTCTTAATCCCTGATTCTAAGGGTAATAATCGAGTCGATAGCCTTGTCAACATAGTCGAGACGGGTAAAATTGGCTGTCTATTCCTGCTCCCCGGAATTGATGAGACCCTCCGCATCAATGGAAGGGCAGAAATTAGTATCGATCCGAAGCATATCGAGATGTTTCCGGATGAACAGAATACCCCTAAGAGTTGCATTGTACTGCATATCGATGAGGTCTTCTTGCACTGCGCCAAGGCCTTGATGCGTTCCGACCTTTGGGGAGAAAGTAATCGTGTCAGCCGACCGGGATTTCCAACTATGGGCGTAATGCTCAATGAGCAGCTTGGGACCAACAACCCAGTAGAGACGCAAGAAGAAATGGTCAAACGCTATCAAAGTGATTTGTAATGGTAGTGCAGTCCGCTTTTTAGAAAATTAGGGTTAATCTTCCTTAGGCTTCGCCTTAAACAACACATTGAGGAGCATGCTCAGGAGTATCAGCATGATCCCGCCAAAGGCGAGAGGCGTGTAGGATTCCTCAAACCAAAGGAAGCCAACCAATAGAGAATAAACCAACTCCATATAGATCACAGGAGCCACTTTACTGGCTTGCTCGACTTGTAAAGACTTGGTCAAAAATACCTGCGCATAATAGCCCAAAACGCCAATCCCTACTAATAAGAGCCATTCGTATCCTTGGGGACTCTTCCAAAAGGGAATCATAGCGATGCCAGATATGATCGCGGCTAAGCCCATGAAATAATTGACAATCAC
>CAZHOC010000149.1:0-9002 GCA_964534295.1 uncultured Bacteroidia bacterium
GGTCCCAACATGATAGTAGGCCATGCTCAAGACTGGCTCTTCGCCATTGGCTTCGGCCTCAGCCGCCAAGGCAGCAGATTGCGCTTCGATGATTTGCATCATCTCGGCTTCTGTCGGCACCTTGCCGTAGTCGGTTACATAAGTAGGATTAATCGGAAATAGATATTCCTCCTTGTCAGGCAGGTGGGTAAAACCATAAGTCAGCAAGATGATCGAAATCACAAATCCGGCCAAGGGCCCAGCAATGCCAATATCAAAAAACTTACGCGTAGAGCTCGGCACCTGCTTTAGGCGAATCACCGCCCCCATGGAACCAATATTAAACATCCCTGGGATGTAAAAGGGAATGTAAAACGGCAGACTAGTCCGCACTTTGTAATAAACCGCCGTCAGATAATGCCCAAATTCATGGAAGGTCAAAAAAGTCAAAAAGGAAAGTGAGTAAGCCAATCCCGCTGGCCAATCGGCAAAAGTCAGTGCATCCTCCCCGCCCCAAAACCAAGATCGATTGGTGGCTAGTTCGGCTCCAACCATGATGGTCGAGACCAGGCTCAGCAAAAACAATAAGATATGCGTAAAGTAGGGCGGCCGTTTTCTCCTCATTTCTAGCGATGCTTACACAAATTTAAGCGGCGTTAACTCGATCTTATCAAATTGTCATACCGGACGAAAGATCCGGTATCTGTCCAGTCTTTTAGATCTCAGATCTGACCTAGTTTCGTCGGGACAACAAATTTGATCAATTCATATTAAACTAATTCTCGACCAAGTTAGTGAATAAGGGCTAAATTGTGTGCCAATTAGCACAAGCTCATGCCTGATTTTCTCCCCATTCCCTACGGTCGCCAGCAAATCACAGAAGATGATATTGCTGCGGTAGCTGAAGTCCTGCGCTCAGATTATCTCACCACTGGTCCGCGCATCGCCCAGTTTGAAGCGGCCTTCGCCCAATATATTGGCTGTAAATATGCCGTGGCCGTGGCCAATGGTACCGCCGCCCTGCACCTCTGCGCGATGGGGCTAAACGTTCGGCAAGGCCAAACCGTACTCGTGCCCACCAATACTTTTGTCGCCTCTGCCAATTGTATCCGCTACTGTGGTGGCTCGGTAGAACTCATGGATGTCGATCCTGAGACGCTTTTGCTGGATATGGAAATCGTTCGCCAAAGGCTAGAAGCCGCTCCCAAGGGCACTTATGCGGGCATAGTGGCAGTGGATTTTGCGGGGCATCCAGTGGATATGAAAGCTCTACGCGCGCTCGCCGATCAACATGACTGCTGGATTTTGGAAGACGCTTGTCATGCTCCGGGTGCTTATTATGATACCTCCGGTGAACGCTTATTCTCAGGCGATGGTAGCCAGGCAAACTTGGCGATTTTTTCTTTTCATCCCGTCAAGCATATCGCCGCTGGCGAAGGAGGCATGATCACCACCAATGACAAAGCCCTTTATGAGCGACTCAAAATCTTGCGCACGCATGGCATCACTCGCGACCGCAATCTATTACAGGAAGACCACGGCGGTTGGTACTACGAAATGCAGGAGTTGGGATTCAATTATCGCTTGAGTGATATTCATTGTGCCTTAGGTCTCTCTCAATTACCGCGTGCGGCTGCCAATCTCCACCGCCGCCGTCAATTCGCGGCTCGTTACGATCAATTGCTGGCAGATTTGCCACTCAAACGTCCTCAAATTGTGGAAGGGCACGCTTGGCATTTGTATGTGATTCAGACTGAGCGTCGCAAGGAACTATTCAACTATCTCCGCGAACGTAAAATCTATCCACAAATCCATTATATCCCGGTTCATTATCAGCCCTCTTATCAAGCACTGGGCTGGAAGAAAGGTGATTTCCCCCAGGCTGAAAACTACTATGATCATTGTATCACCCTGCCGCTTTATCCAGACATGACCGACGAAATGCAGGATTATGTGGTGGAGGTGTTGAGGGAGTTTTATGCCGTGTAGCATCGCAAAATTTTGCGCCGCAAAACATCATCGCGATAGCAAACCCCCTATCTCGTCTTTACCTGCAGCAGCAAATCGTAAATCGTAGCATTGATGACCTCCTTGCGATCCTTCATCCGGACTTGCTCCGGATAGACCAGCAGGTATTTGCCGCGCTTCAAATCGTAGATGGTGGTGTAGAAAAAGAGCGTATGCGCCGGCGTGAAAACATAGTACATGGAGTAGGGGAGGATCGGAGGAAATAAACCCATCCAAAGCATCATTTTACGACCGGGACGCTTGTCGGTAACGACCACCACCTGACTCCAGGCAAAATAGGGCGTGTGATAGCGTTCGGCGAGGCCGGCCACTTCATCTTGTAAAATACTGATGCGCGCCAGCTCCTGATTGGTCGAAAGCTCAAACAACCACTCCTGAAACAATTGGATGTCGTTGAGGCGATCCACATCATCTACGCCCAGCGAATCATAACTCAAGATTTGTAGGTCGAGCTCAAGGCTATTGGCATGTTTCTTAAGGCTGTTTTTGAGATGGGCTTCTCCCTCAGCGGAAGCCAAAAGTTGAGTGGCCGGATTTTCGCGGCGATCAAGCTTTTGATAGCGAGGATTGATCAAAATCAGGCTATCAAGGCCGAGTTTAAAGCCCTCAATTTTTTTGAGTCTGGCTTCTCCTTGCTTGAGACTAGGTTTGAAAGCGCGTTTTTTATTCAAGCCAATTTGGAGATTCTTTGTCATCGCTTTGCGGAACGCTTCTCCCTCCAATAAATCAGCTAAGCCAGTGCGGGCAAAGCTGAGACCTACTTGCTCATTGACCTCAGTGATCCTCAAAAAATCATCCAATCCGTCCACATAATACTGCCCCAAAGCCTGCATAAGATCCTCACACATACGCTTTAATTCCGCATCCTGAGGTGCTTTTTGAAAAGCCCGCCAACTCACCGAAAGCGCTAGCACCGTGCGCTCTTCTGCCGTCAATTGCTCCATCAAATGCGCAATCCGACGACTTGGCCCCACGATTTCCTCATAGTCTTGATGCACATCCCAAAACTCACCCACATGCGAATACTGAGCCAGGGCGTAAAGGCCATAGGCGATTTGCTTGCGAAGGTATTGAGGATGTTTGCCTTGCTCCAACAAACTGTAAGCAGCGTAAATTCCCGCTTCATAGGCGCGTTCCATTTGATAGCCCTGGCAGAGTTCATATCGGCTAATGTTTTTCGCTGCGCGGAACGCTTCTCTCCCTATCTGCCAGATTTGACCAGATTGCTGCGGCTGTTGGGATTTGAGTGCTTGCAAAAGCGTCTTGAGACGCTCATCTGGATGAGGATGTGTCGTGCTGCTGAGACTGATATCATAAGCATACTCGAGAGTATCTGGCCATTGATTTGGCTTAAATCGGAGATATTGAGTTTCTAACAAAGAGCGGTCAAAGGCTTTTTGGGCAAAGTCTTGATCGGCTACTTTGAGCACTTCGAAGGCACTTTCTATGATTTCTGTGGAGTAACCAGCTTTGAGGTAGAGACCGAGCCCTAAACGGTCTGCTTCCTTTTCGATTTCTTTGGAATAAGAAGAGTGCCTGCTTGCTTGCCCTTCGGGATCGTTGGGTATGGCACTCTCTGCTTCGAGATACTGCTGATAACTTTTGAGGGGGTGGCGTTCCACGAAGTGGCTGATCTCATGACAAAGCACAAAAGCCAATTGGGCCTCATTTTCGAGCCGCGCCAACAAACCCATATTGACAAAGATGATCCCATCATGGGTACTAGAGGCATTGGCGACGGTAGAGCGCACGATATAAAAGCGCAATTGCTGGCGCAAGACTGGCTGATCACGGAGAATATGATCCGCCAAGCGATTGATATAGCCGCTCAAGGTGTCGCCAAAGATGACTTGCCCCGAGCGCAACAGGCGGTTGAGGTAATAAAAATCCTCGGCAAAATAAGCACCGATGGCTTCTTGATAATCTTTACTAGAATCCGCCCAGTGCACCATCTCCAACTCATATTTGAGCGAGGCTGGCACCAAAAAGTCTTGCGGAATGGGTCCCTTCGAGCGAAGGGGTTTATAGTCGTCGTAGGACTGAGCCGACAGATAGGGCCCAAGCCCCACTGTCAATATCAGCAGCAATAGGAGCGCCCTACTGATTGCAATCGTCGGTGCGCTCAACCACTTCAAACTCGGCGGCAGATACGTTTTTATTGCTAATCAGGGCAAAAATATAGGGTTGAGTCAAGGCTTCGGTCACCATGCAATTGTTGCCGGGCGCAACATAGGTGAGGCCTACTTTGACGGTTTCACCGTTTTGCATCATGCTATTGATTTCGACTTTGTGGCCGCCAGAAGTGCGCATACCCATAAGCGCCACGATCAGATAGTTTTCCTCAAAGTTGACTTCGGGAGCTTCAGGGGCGGGCATACGATTGGAGCCAAACTTTTTATAAAAAGTCTGCCAATCATCGCTATTGGTGATCAGTTGACTGATAGGCTCTTCTATCCCACAATAAGGCCCTTCGTCGAGGACTTTCCAACTGACTTTCATGGCAGAATCAGCGTTTTCAGAACCGCCTTCAGTAGGTGTTTTGCTGCTTTTGCAGGCCGCAAAAACACTTGCTAGGCCCAAAGCGAGGATTAAAATGAAAGAGATGCGTTGCATAGGTAAAATTTACAGTAAAATCAGATTTCCTCCAATATAGTGCGGAAGGCCGCATAGCGACCGCGATAGCGTTTTTCGTGCTCAGCCTGTAACATTTTGGCAGCCGTAGCTTGGTATTGCTGTAAGACCTTCATGCTTTTGCAGCTATACTGAATATTGAAGGTGGAGCTGCCCGGATCTGGGGCGGGATCAAGCAAGCGACGGATGGCAAAATCCTCAAAAAATCCCGTTGACATCATGTCTGGGATATGCTGGGTCTGCATCCAACGCAGCCAATCGCTTTCAATGACAGATTCCAGAGTTACGGTGACGCTATAAGTAATCATTTAGCATTTTTAGAATTATCGATTTGCTGATGCTTGAAGGGAAGATTTTTAATTCAACTATCCAAAGCATTCCCCTGTCCACAAATCCCATTGAAGGTAGTCAACAAATGGCAGATTCAACAATTCAATCATTTCTGCCCTCAACAATTTCTATATTCGGGCTTACCTTTGTCTTATGAAGTTTTGTTTTCCGGAAAGTGACATCCGCACCGAAAAAAGAGAGGATCAGGACTGGGTTTGGGACCCCATCCGCAAAAAATGGTTCGTCCTCCAGCCGGAAGAGTACGTCCGCCAGCAGCTGATCCAATATATGATCCAACACAAGGGCATCTCGGCCTCGCTGATCGGGGTCGAAAAAGCTGTGGATTATCGCGGTATGTCCAAACGCTTTGATATCGTCGTCTTTGATCGCCAAGGCAAGGCCTTCATTTTGATCGAGTGCAAAGCACCCAATGTCAAGCTGTCCGAAGACACCCTCCATCAAATTGCTCGCTACAATGTCAGCATCGGTGCCCCTCATTTGCTCCTCACCAATGGCGTGAGCTTGTTGTTTTTTTCCCGCGATAATCAAGGCAAATACCAATATCAAGCTGATGGCTGGTATGAGTGAGTTTTTGTTTGCCGCTTCGCGGAACGCTTAATCGTAAAAAATCAACGGTATCGATCGATACGATCCGTAGCGACGGAAAATTTTCCGTCGCTACAATTGGTCAAATTGATAAATCATTTTCTGCCGAACTAAATCGTCCCTACTCAATCATCTCCAGCAGCGCATCCAACTGCCCATCTTTACCCGCTCGAATCGCCTCGACGCTTGGTTTGATCAACACATCCACGGGTAAGCCCTCATCGGCTTGAGGCGTGCGACTAAAATTACCGACCACAGGGATGTCCACCTCAAAACGGCTGTTGGGCAGGCTGAAAATCAGCTGAGTCCCGCCATTGATGCCATTGAGATTACCGCCAGAAGGAGTACCAACTATGGTTACCGCATTGCATTGGGCGATGGAACGACGGAGGTAGTAAGTGGCTGAACTATTGGAGGCATCGCCTAAAAGGTAGACTTTACCCGCGAAAGGCTTGCGCGCCGCGGGGACATTGTAGGTCTTTCGGTCATTTTTATAGGTAAAAAATCCGCCCTCTATGGGAGTGAGTTCATCGGAAATGTCATAAATCGAAGTATCCCAGGTTGTGATATAAGGTTTCAATTCGTTGGGCACTCGCTGGATTTTGGCGCGGGATTGCAGATTGTTGATGACGCATTTCTCGCGCAGGAGATAGCCCGCCAATTCTTGACCTACTAAGTCTGAACCGCCTTCATTGCCACGAATATCGATGATGAGATTCTTGACTTCTTTTTCTTCCATTTCTTGGAACGCTTCTTTGAGGAACTTTTTCCAGTCCATCTGAAAGCGCCAAGTCACCATAGTGCCCAGCTTGAGGTAACCAACTTCGTCATTCAAAACTCCATACTCCCAGGTATCTTCAAACGATTTTGGGCGTTGCGCGAAGCGCTCATCCAAAATTTGATTGCGCTCCACTCTACTCATTGCTGCCAGTGAGATCGCCTGCGCTTCCTCCTGATCGGCATTGCGGATGCTCAATTGATACTGCCCTGCTTTAGGAGGCACCAAAAGTGGGAAGTAGGAGTCAAAGGGCTCAAACATATAACTCAAAGCAAGCAGCTGCATTTTATTAATCCGTTTGGCATCATTAGCCCCATCGGCCGAGGCATAGGGGATTAGCATCTGCAAAATATCCTTCGCTGCCACGCCATTGATGCTCATAATCTCGGTACCGGCTTTGATGACTCCTTCATCCGTAGCGCTTTGCGTAACGATCATCCTCTGGTCGATCCAGGCAAAGGCAAAAGGCAGCTTGTCAGGCTGGTTCATCACGATCTCTTTGATCAAAGGATGTTGGTTGAGCTGATTGACGAGCGTATGCCCGCAACGAACCTTGGTAACCAATTGCGACAGCTTTAAATATGCCTCAGCGTAGCTACGGGGACTTTGGAAATACTGTTCGCATAATGCGAAAGCAAGATCCCAATCCTCCTGTGTCTGATAGCGAAAACTGGCAGGATTGACTTCCAGAATGGCTTTTTTGAGCAAGGCTAAATCCTCTAAGAGCTGTTCGGGCTGTAAAAGCGGCAAATTGCCAATGTCAATGGGACGTTGCTGATTCCACTGATGCTCAATGATAGCGGGTAACTCACTTTGGAGGTAAAGACTGCGATTACCATCGCTGCTGAGCTCCCAAGTGACTTGTCCCTTTTTGTCTTCCAGCACGAATTTATATTCTACGAATTCCTTGCCTGCCTCAAAATTGAGCTGGACTTGTGCGTTTTCATCGAGAAAAAGCGACTGATCCCAAGCAAGAGGCGGTGTATTGCCGCGAATGCCGATGCGCTGTTTGTCTAAAGTTGGATAATCACTCAGGCTAAAGGTAAGCGTTTGGGCCTGCAGGCCATAGCCGAGTAGTAAGGTCAGTAGAAGTAGACTTTTTTTCATGGTCTAGGGTGTATGTGTTGAGTTTGAGCATTAACACAAGAAAAACTTCATATATCATTTCGAGCAAGTCCCGATGTATCGAGACGACGAAAAATCTCCTTGAGCGCTATTATGAAATAGTGACCTAGCGACAGAAGATATCTCACCCGCAAGGGCTAAAAACAAGCGTTCTGCAAAGCAGAAAATAGAGCGGTGCGATACAAGTTTGAGCGCTAAGCATCAGTTCCAGCTTGGCTGAATCTGACTGCCTTTCTCGGGATCATTGTGAATCTGGAGATAAGCGCCGATTTCCTGCTGTAGTTCCTCTACGTGTGAGATGACACCAACGATACGGTTTTCCTTGCGCAAAGACTTAAGCGTCTCAAAAATAATGGAGAGCGAGTTTTTGTCCTGCGAGCCAAAACCTTCGTCGAGGAAGAAGAAATTCTGTTTGGCTTCCGCCTGCTGTTGGACCTGATCGGCCAGGGCCAGGGCTAAGCAAAGCGAAGCTTGAAAAGTCTGACCTCCCGAAAGTGTCTTGACCGAACGTCGCCTGCCGCCATTGAGCTGATCGATGACATCGAAGGTATTGTTGTTGGGCGACTTTTCGAGACGGAGGGAGCCGCGGGTCAAGCGTAGGAAACGTTCATTGGCCGCGCGACAGAGATTTTCGAGATAGATGGTCGAGACATAGTTGACAAATCCGCTCGAGTAAAAGAGATTGCGCAGGACTTTGAGGTTTTCTCGTCTTAGATCGAGTTGGTCAAATTCTCTTTGCAGGAGCTGCTTGCGCTGCCAATCCTTTTCCAAACGAGCGAGATCATTTTGCAGACTCCCGATGGCAATTTGCCAGTCTGCCACGATTTTTTGCTGTGCCAGAACGTTTGCCTCTTGGGCCTCATAATCGGCCACGTCAAAACTTTTGCCTTCCGCTTCGGCCTTCAAATCGCCTAGTCGTTCACTTTCCGTATGCAGATTTTGGTGATAGGTTCGAATCTCGTTTTTGACAGCTTCTACATTCCAATTATGGCTGAGGATATCGCGTAGATCTTGCAAGTTCGCAAATTGCGAAGAATTGATTTTTTGCTCTAATTCTTGATTCAAAGCGGCCAATCCTTTCGTGAGAGCGCTTTCTTGCTTACTCAGCTCTTGGATGCGCCCTTTGAGTTTGGCGGCATTTTCACGGGCTCTTTGGATGCGATCATTTTGCGTACGATAAGTCTCTTCAATCTGTCGATGACTGGCTCTTTTGTCATCGGCGATGCGACGCAGGCGCGCCTCCTCCCAAGTTTGGTAGCTTTCGTAGCTGATGCGTTTGAGCGCCTTGGCTTGGCCTTGAAATTCGATGGCAGCGGCTTCGCGTTCTGCTTGCAGCTTCTCAACTACGGACTGATACTTTCGCAGATCTTTTTCGTGCTCAGTCAAAGTGTTTTCCGCGCTTTGCATCTCGCGCTCTAGCTCCGCCAAGACCTGTTGATTACGCTGGATTTGATCGAGGTGCAATTGTAGGCTCTCGTCATCTTCTCGATTGAACTGGGACCAGATGAAGCTTGCTTCTTGCTTT
>CAZHOC010000150.1:0-8953 GCA_964534295.1 uncultured Bacteroidia bacterium
GATGGGTAGAAAAATAATAAGGCCTTATTAATTCGTCCCGAAGATGCTGGGGTAACTCTAGCAAACCTGGCTCTTCCCAATTGTCCAACCTTTCCAAATAGACCTCATCGAGTCCCACATGTAAAGAGTCCTGATACTGAAAGAAGCTTACGAGTTTATCCCAAGCGATATTTTGTGCCAGGAGAACTCCCCCTGTCAACCATATAATCGCTCCAAGCAATAATATTACCGACCTTCTCATGCCCAAAGTATTGACCTGTAAAGGTACTAAAGGATTGGACTATTTACTACACTTTGCGGATTACCATTTATAAAGGCTGCCAAATTTGCACCCACGATCTCAAGCAAGCGATTTCTTGACTCTCTTGTGGCCCATGCAATGTGCGGGGTAATCCGACAATTGGGAGCTGACAATAGAGGATTATTGGGGCTAGGAGGCTCTGAGGAAAGTACATCTAAGGCAGCTCCTCGAATCTCTCCTTTAGCGAGGGCTTCTGCCAAATCGTGTTCATTGATCAGGCCGCCTCGTGCTGTGTTAAGCAGGATGGCTGTGTTTTTCATTTGCCCTAGCCGGGAACGATTAATCAAGCCTTCGTTATGCGGAGTGAGTGGACAATGCAAGCTTATGACGTCGCTGCGGACAAAAATCTCATCTAAACTTACCCATTCTACCAAATCAGTGGGTCGTGAATTGGGATTATGGGCGATAATTTTCATCCCTAGTGCCATGGCAATATTAGCGGTTTGGAGACCAATATTTCCTAGCCCAATGATTCCCAAGGTTTTGTCGGCTAATTCAATCAACGGAGTCTTACGATATGTCCAATCTGCTGCACTCAGCCAGTCGCCTTCTCTTACGCTTTGAGCATGAGTGGCAATTTCATTACTCCAGTTTAGTAGCATTGCAATAGTATGCTGAGCCACGGATTGCGAGCTGTAGCCCTGAGCATTTGCTACCGTAATACCGAGTTTATTGGCCGCCTCGAGATCAACGGTATTGTAGCCAGTAGCGAGATAGCCGATATAACGCAAGTCAGCTAATTGGGCTAAGATATCAGCATCAAGGACTGCTTTATTAATCAAAATGGCCTCTTTGCCGCGGCATCTTTCGACTATCGTCTCCGCTGGGCTCCGGTCGTAGATATCGACTTCGCCTAGGGCTTGAATTGGCGCCCAGTCCAAATCACCATCGTTGGCTGCATAGCCATCTAGAACTACTATTTTCATTGGCACAATAATTGGATTTCTCAAATCAAATGCAAAAATGCGTAGCTGAATCGTCACTTTTCCCCATTAGTCGGCCGCTTAATCTTTTGGCCATTTTGTATATTTAAGAAAACCCTCATTTCGCATGTCCAGCCCACTTGAGTCCCACTTTGCTCCCTTCCGAAAAAATGTAATTGGCATCAATCAAACTTTCGAAAGTCCTTATGGTAGACAGACGATTGTTTATGCTGATTGGACAGCTAGTGGCCGTCTCTATGGGCCAATAGAGGAGCGCCTAACTCATATGATGGGTCCTTTTGTCGGTAATACACACACGGATACCACCATCACGGGTTCATCGATGACGCGAGCCTATCATGAATCCCTACATATCATTAAGCAGCATGTGAATGCCGATGAGGGAGATGTCTTGTTGACAAGTGAATCGGGTATGACTGGGGCGATAGGGAAGTTGCAAAGAATTTTGGGACTTAGCCTCCATGAGGCTTACAAAGCCAAAATCAAGATTCCTCATGAATATCGGCCCATCATTTTTGTGACTCATATGGAGCATCACTCCAATCATACCTCTTGGTTAGAGACGATCGCTGAGGTAGTGTGTATTGCTCATACTGATGAGGGCTTGGTGGACTTACAAGATTTAGCGCGGCTGCTAGAAAAATATAAGGAAAGAAAGATCAAAATCGCGGCTGTATCCGCAGCCTCCAATGTAACAGGGATTCAACCTCCCTATCATGAAATTGCGAGAATCATGCATCGCAATCGAGGCCTCTGTTTCGTCGATTTTGCTTGTGCAGGCCCATACGTCAAGATTGATATGCACCCAGAGGGAGATCCTTTGGCAAAACTAGATGCAATCTATTTCTCACCCCATAAATTCTTAGGCGGGCCCGGTACTCCAGGAGTTGTGGTATTTGATAGTAAACTATATACCAATCAAGTTCCAGATCTTCCCGGTGGGGGAACGGTTGTTTGGACAAGCCCATGGGGCGAGCATCGTTATTTATCAGATATTGAGGTGCGTGAAGATGGCGGTACGCCTCCATTTTTGCAGACTATCCGCGCTGCATTGGCTATGCGGCTAAAGGATCAAATGGGGGTAGATAAAATGCTCGCTCGCGAGCACGAAATCATGAACCGACTTTGGGAGCTGGTAGAGCATATACCTGGCTTCAACATCCTCGCGGCTGAGCATAAGGAACGATTAGGGATATTGTCCTTTTACATTGATGGCTTGCATTACAATCTCGCTACTAGATTGCTAAATGACCGATTTGGTATCCAAGTACGGGGAGGATGCTCTTGTGCGGGTACCTATGGGCATTATCTGCTCAATATTTCGCAGGAAAAATCTGAAGAGATGTACTGCGAAATAGAAAGAGGCAACAACTCCATCAGGCCCGGCTGGGTTCGGATGTCTATCCACCCCATTATGGCGGATTTTGAGGTTGAATACTTGGGACAAGCGTTGCGCGAGTTAGCGCTCAACCACAGAATATGGGCCCAAGATTATCGCTACCTACCCGCGCGTAATGAGTACGTACATATGAGCCAGCCCGAGGATACTCGTGGCATGGTCCATGATTGGTTTTACAGTGATCTGATTGGAGACTTTACTAATACAAAGGCGTATTAGTAGGCCCATTTGACATAAGCGGCACCCCAAGTAAAGCCGCCGCCAAAGGCTGCAAGCATCAGATTATCTCCTTTCTTGAGTTTCTTCTCCCATTCCCAAAGGCAAAGCGGGATCGTACCTGCTGTGGTATTACCGTAGCGAGCAATGTTGATCATCACTTTTTCTGAAGGAATGTTGGCGCGTCTTGCAGTAGCGTCAATGATACGGAGGTTTGCTTGGTGAGGCACAAGCCAAGCGATGTCTTCACCCTTGAGGTTATTGGCCTCCATTACTTCAGCCGTAATATCAGCCATACCTTTGACGGCATGTTTGAAAACTGTGCGCCCTTCTTGATAGGCAAAGTGCTCGCGGTTTTGCACCGTCTCAATAGTGGCAGGGTACATACTCCCCCCTGCTTTCATATTCAAAAACTCACGGCCTGCACCGTCAGTCTTTAATTTTGCGTCAACAACACCATAACCTTCTTCGTTAGCTTCTAGCAGTACACAGCCTGCGCCATCGCCAAATAAAATACAAGTATTACGGTCTGTATAGTCGATGATGGCAGTCATCTTGTCAGCGCCTACCACGACAACACGCTGATGCATACCACTTTCGATGAACTTGGCGCCTGTCGTTAAGCCGTAAAGAAAGCCAGAACAAGCGGCGCTAAGATCAAAACTCCAGGCGTTTTTCGCCCCTAGTTTGTCCTGAACGATATTTCCAGTAGCTGGGAAAACATGATCCGGCGTCACGGTCGCAACGATGATCAGGTCAATATCCTCTGGTCCGTAATTAGTCTTTGCGAGCATATCCTTGATGGCTTCTACGGCCATGTCAGAGGTGGCTTTGCCATCCTCAAGGACTCTGCGCTCGGCTATACCTGTACGCTCCCTGATCCATTGATCGTTGGTATCGACCATCTTTTCGAGATCAGCATTAGTCAAGATTTTAGGGGGCACATAACCGCCTACGGCGGTGATAGCAGCGGTACGCTTCATAAGAAAAGAAAAGTTTTGAACGGTGTCGAGAAAAGCGACGGATGCAAAAAAGGGGCTTTTCAAAATCAATTCCAATCTTTCGGCTTATTTTTTATAGGCCTTTAGACCTAATCCTTGAGGCGTTTTTTGTGCTTGACCCCAAGGTCTCTGAGTTGCTCGGCCCTGCGGATCAAATTGCCATTGCCATCTCTCAGTTTGAGCATGGCCCCTTGATAGCTTCTTTGGGTACGATCTATTTGCTGGCCGACTTTGTCTAGCTCCTCAACGAAGGAAACAAACTTATCATAGAGGGCACCCCCACGTAAGGCAATTTCCTGAGCGTTAGCATTTTGCTGCTCTAGCTTCCAAATACTTGCTACCGTTTTGAGCGTTGCCAATAGAGTAGTGGGACTCACCAAAACGATTTTGCGTTCCCAGGCTTGGGCAAATAGGTTGGGCTGGTGCTGTACTGCCAAGCTGAAGGCAGGTTCGATTGGCATGAAAAGTAGTACAAAATCAGGCGAATTGAGGCCACTAAGGGTAGAATAATGCTTATCGCTCAATTGTTGTACGTGCTGATTGATCGAATGCAGATGCTGTTTGAGGGCGGTTTGTTTGGCCAAAGCTTCATCTGCTTCTACATAGCGTTCGTAAGCGGTCAATGAGACTTTTGCATCTACGATAAGATGCTTGTTATCCGGGAGCTTGATGATTACATCTGGTTGAAGGCGGCGTCCTTCTTCATTACGGAGACTAAGGTCTTTGCCTTGAACAATAAATTCCTCTCCCTCTCTTAGGCCACTGCTTTCGAGCACGCGAGTGAGGACCAACTCACCCCAATTTCCTTGCATTTTGCTATCGCCTTTGAGGGCCCGAGTTAGGTTTCGAGCTTCCTCGCTCATATGCTGATTGAGCTGGACGAGTTGTTGGATTTCTTTTTGTAAATGAAAGCGTTCCCGAGCTTCCTGTTGATAGCTGTCTTCAACCTTTTTAGAAAAGTCGGATAAGCGTTCTCGGAGAGGCTCTAACAAACCTCCGATGCTTTGTTGGCTTTGCTCAATTAATTGGTTGCGGTTTTGATCTAGGACTTGTTGGGCCAGTTGTGAGAACTCCGTTTTCATGCGGTCCTCTAGTTTACTGCCTTGCAGAACGTTTTTCTCTAGCTGATCATTATTGGTCTCTAGTCTAGCGACCTTGTCCAAGAGTTCGGCGAAGCCGCGCTGCCGACGAAGATATACCTGCAAGGCAAGCAGACCGCCAATAAGCAGCCCCAAGGTCAATCCTAAGCCCAATGAAAGCCAGTCAAACATAGCATATTAAATACAGATATTTTGAGCAAAAAAGCTAATAAAATTAGGAATTGATTTTTTCTGCTGGCTTTGTTCAGATTATGAGCGCCATCGTGTCTAAGCCAACTGAAAACACAATTAAATTATGGCACGAATACAATCTACTCATCGCTATTGGTTCTTACTGGCTTTACTGCTATTGGGCTTTAGCAGCTATGCCCAGAACACTATCGTTTATGTCAATGCTGCCGCTAATGGGGCTAATAATGGTAGCTCTTGGGCTGATGCCTATACCAATCTACATAGCGCATTACTTAATCCTACTGCTGAAATTTGGGTAGCAGCTGGCACCTATTTACCACACCCTTCTGATCCCGATGTTTCTTACGCTATCCAAGGTAAGCAGGCCTTGTATGGCGGCTTTGCCGGAGGGGAAATCATGCGTTCTGAACGCGATCCAAATACAAATCCGACGATTTTGAGCGGGGACCTCGGACAAGATGATTTGACAGTGCCTACCGCACAGGCTTCGGATATTCAAGGGGTAAATTCTGAAAATGTCATAACCTACTGGGCTGAGCAAGGCGATACCATAACGATCGATGGATTTATGATCGTCGGAGGAGATACGCCCCCCAATGGAGGCAATTTTGGCGGTGGAGTGCGATTGAGGTTGTCAGTCAACAATCAGTTGGGGGAGATTAAAGTGAGCTTCAACGATTGTACTTTTCAAGCTAATCGCTCTTCACAAGGAGGCGCAATAGCGGTGGCAAACTTAGCTGGTGGATCGCAAGATGTACAGATAACTAACTGTTTATTTCGTGGCAATGAAGCCATAATAAATTCAGCAGGCAGAGGGGGCGCCATCCAATTTGTCGGTAGAGGGAGCACACTGATGAAAAATCAAGTCAAAAATTGTCAATTTATCCGTAACGCATGCGGGAGCTTCGGTGGAGCTATTGATATGGATCTCATGTTCAGTACCAATAATACAGTGGTGGAGGATTGTAGTTTTGAGGATAATCAAGCTCCCTTTGTCTGGGTAGTGGGCGGAGGTGGAATTAACATCCGTAATACTAGGGGCGATCTTAATGCTCAGATCAATCGCTGCCAGTTTATTAATAATGGAATTAGCACTAGTGGTTTTGGACCGCCTTCGGTCGAATTAGGAGGGGCGATTAGTCTGAGACAAAATGATCTTTCAGATAGTAGCTCGCTGCAGATATTTCAATGCCACTTTAGCGGTAATCAGGCTACGGAAGGAGCTTATGGTAGTGCTATTGCGCTAAGTACAACCTCAGTTTTTACCCTCCCGGCCAACACCTTTCCTTTTTCTTTGATTGTAGATAGCTCCACTTTTGTGGGTAATGGGCTGATGGCAGGCGCTGCTGCTGATGGCGGAGCGATTAGTGTGCAAACTACAGATTCAAAGGTCAATATACAGATTCGCAATTCTGTAATAGAAAAAAATCGCGCCAACAATGGCGGAGGGATTTTTATCGAAGATATAGATCAGGCCAATACCAGCCTATTGCTTGAAAACTGCCAATTGCTAGACAACCTAAGTCAGAATCTTGGCGGTGCTATTTCTCTATCTGGTACTGCTAATCAAAGTCCTTACACCCTAAAAACTGAAATTTATCATAGCCGATTTGAGGATAATATCGCCCTCTCGGGAGGAGCGGTGGGCTTAGACCTCAATGGCCTTACCCAAGCACAGGCAGATTTACGTTTCGAGGATAATTACTTTGGTCATAATCGAGCAAATTTCATTGGAGGGGCGATCTCTAGTGTGCTTGAAAATCCTCAAAACGTCAGTTTTAATCATGTGCGTGATACCTTTGAATACAATCAAGCCCTTACCGAAGGAGGGGCCATCCATACTGATGATAGCGGCTTTGGCAACATTGTTTGGAAAATGGATCAGAGCTTGCTTTCAGATAACAAGGCCAGCTTTGGTGGGGGAGCAAACTTTAGCAGCAGTGGCGGAACCCTCTACCAAATGGAAATGATCCACACTCAAATGTGGCGAGATAGTGCGGCCACAGGAGCAGCTCTTTACCTCGATGGACTCAAAGGATTTGCCAGCTTTGATCACCTCCTTTTTGCCAAAAATCAAAGCACCAATACCGCCGCCGCACTTCAGGTCCAAACTCCGCAAAACCTAGCTATTCGTGTTTTTAGCAGTACTCTGACTCAAAATCGAGCCAACGCAAATACAGACCTTTTTCAATTGCAGACCCAAAACAATGGAAGTATCACTTTTGATGTCTTCAACAGTATTTTTTGGGACAACGGCAGTGGGACGGATATAGTAGGGCAGGGCAATGTGACAAGCACCTATGCAAACTCGCTCTTCGAGACTCCCTTGCCGGGAGACAATAACCTTAGTATTGATCCACTTTTCTTAGATCCCAGCAATGGTGATTTTCAACTGGATTGGGCTTCTCCAGCCGTTGATGTAGGTAATCCAAGTTTTCTCAATCCTGCTACCGATCTCAATGGCAATCCCCGGCAACAAGGCAATGGGCTCGATCTCGGGGTCTACGAATCGCCCTTCACCACCTCACTCGAAACACCCACACAAGCACAACTCAAACTTTTTCCTAATCCCTCTTCAGGCCTGATCCAATTAGAATTGCCGACCAATAGCAAGGGAGAGAGTGTTGTCAGTCTTTATGATCCATTGGGGGCTTTGGTTTTTAGAGACCGCTTCGCGGAACGCTCATCTCCAGTTGCCTTAGATTTTAGTTCCCTTCCCGCTGGTATCTACCTGCTGTCAGCTGAAGTAGAGGGACAAACGTTCCGCGAAAGCGTGATTATCCACTAATTCACTCTAATCAGCAAGCACAATATCTCATAACCATTTTTCACAACATGCTACGAATACATTATTCACAACTTAAAAAGCTGTGCGGTCTCCTCTTACTACTAGCAAGCCAGAGCTATGCCCAAGCACAAACGATCGTCTATGTCGACGCCAATGCAACGGGGGCCAATGACGGAAGCTCTTGGACAGACGCTTATAATCAATTGGAAGACGCCCTGCTTTCCCCCAATGCCGAAATTTGGGTTGCAGCGGGTACCTATTTGCCCGGTACTAACAAATTTCAACCCTTTGAGCTGCAAGGCACCCAACAGCTTTACGGTGGTTTTGCTGGCACGGAAACGATGCGTAATCAAAGAGATTTTGTGCTCAATCCTACCGTTTTGAGCGGTGATATTGATATGAATGATTCGATTGTGCCGGCTCGTAAGCCTGAGGATATTCAGGGTAATAATTCAGAGCATATACTCCGCTATAAGGCCACGGCTAACTCTGATGTTTTGCTGGATGGATTTGTGGTCAGTGGAGGTACGGGTGGTAGCGTAACTACAGGTGAGTCCGGTGGTGGGATTTTGATCCAACAAGATAATCCTACTGTCTCCGCAATCAACATTATGATTCAAAATACCCGTTTTGTGGGAAATGAGGCGATTGACGGAGGAGCAATAGGGGTAGAGGGTACAAGTTGTGTTCAAAACATTCAAATCAAGGATTGCCAGTTCGTAAAGAATGGCACTGTAGGGGTAAATTCTTTAGGCGGAGCCATCTTCCTTAAAGGAGAGCTTGCCAGTGTTTTTAACAATGTGATCAAAAGATGTGAGTTTGTCGAAAATTATACAGACTTCTATGGGGGAGCGATAGCTTCCTCAAATGAAGACGGAATTGATAATAGTCAAATAGATAGCTGCCAATTTATCCGAAACCGAGCGGGGAGAAACGTAGGACAAGCTGGTGCCATTTATTGGGCTGCCTTTGATACACAATCTTTTCTTAAAATCGAACACTGTGATTTTAG
>CAZHOC010000151.1:0-8937 GCA_964534295.1 uncultured Bacteroidia bacterium
CAACGCATCCTTGTTTTACTTCGTGTAAGACAAGGAAACACATAGCTGCGCAAAAATTATTATGACCCGTACAACACTACTATGCCTAATCGGACTACTTTTTAGTGGATTGGGCCAAGCTCAAGAGATCAAGAATCTACGAGCTGAAAACCAGGGAGATAGCGTTCGTATATCCTACGATTTAGATGACCCTTTTGCTGCCAGAACTTATACCGTAAATATCCAAGGGATATTTGGAGAGGATACTGTTGCCTTAAATGCTTTAAGCGGCAGCCTTGGAGATAGTATTCGTGCCGGTGCTCATGAGGTATGGTGGAATCCCGTCTCTGATTTAGGGCGATTCAAAGGTTCGGTGTCTTTTCATGTAGAAGCTTTGCCTGACTTTTATATCAGCGATCCTGATACGTGTTTGACGGTCAAGAAGGGTAAACCCATCACCTTTAAGTGGTATGGTGGTAATGCCCAAACCGACAGCTTGAAGCTAGATCTTTATCAGTATGATAAGTATCTGTACTCTGTGGATGTTGTAAGCAACGGTTTGCAATATACCTGGAAGGTACCTTCTAACTTATCGCCTGATGATGGCTATCGATTCAAAATAAGCGGTAGCGAGAAAACAGATATAGAAGCTTTCAGCGCAGAATTTTCGGTCAAGCGCCAATACCCACCTTATATGGTGTATCTCCCCCCGATATTGGCCGCCGGAGGCATTATTTATGGCTTTGCCGTGAGGTGGGGCCTACTACCACGTCCAGAACCATTACCTGAAAGATAATCTCAATTCCTAGCGACTCTTACCAACCTTCACGCAATGCAAATTTTGACTATTTCAAAAAATAAGGGCTGTTTTTATCTGGTATTAGGCTTTTTGTTGTGCTTGCCCTCTCTGTCCTATGGACAGAGCTTTACGGAATTGGCTGGCACAAATTATAATACACTGCCACTCAACTTACAGGATGCTGCCTTAAGTTGGATAGATATCGATGGGGATGGGGACCTCGATTTTATCTATTCAGGGCGTCAAAGCATTTTGGTTCCACCGGTAGTTCACATTTATCGTCGACAAGGCACAATTTTTCAAAGAATTACGCCTTCTATTACAGCAGTCTATAACGGGACCATTGCACCGGCAGACTATGATAATGATGGAGATGTAGATTTATTTATCGCGGGTAGCAAAGCCGGAGGTCAGTTTGATGTAGGACTCTATCAAAACAATGGAATCGGAGTCTTTACCAAAAATGCTTCTTATACCACTGACCTAAGTAGCATAAATATAAATACTGCCTCCCAGCCAGCGGCTGCGTGGGGAGATTATGATAATGATGGTGATCCAGACTTGTTGTTTAGCTGGAATGAAACCACGCCCACTAACAGCCCTCAACTACGTCTCTACGCCAATACAGGTATTAAACTAGACGAAAGTGTCGTCAACCAAACTACCAACTTCGGAGGCTCTGGGGTGATTAATGGCGACATGGATTGGGGAGATTATGATCAGGATGGGTTATTAGATATTGCCATTACAGGTGAAACCAGTAGTAGCAGTATTAGTCGTGTATTACGTAACCTTGGCAACAATCAATTTCAGTTACAGCCTCTAAGTGTGCCAGGTTTTAAAAACGGGAGTGTACAATGGGGGGACTACGACAAAGATGGTCTTTTAGATCTACTTTTTTGCGGTGAATCTCTAGGAGTGGGAATGACCCAAGTTTATGGAAATACAGGCACAACTTTTACCCTAGTTAATAGCTCTATGACGGGGCTTAGAAATGGAGTAGCAAGATGGGGTGATTACCGAAATAACGGTGGTTTGCTAGGTAGCGATGGTTATCCCGATGTGATTATTGCTGGTTTCGATGGTACCAATAGCGTATTACAGACATATTTCAATAACAATGGTTCTGGCTTGTTTATCGCTGATAATACCAATACTTGGCAAGGCTTTGGTAGTGGTACTGCCCTCGCTGTTGGAGATTTTAACTCCGATCAATCGGTCGATATATTGATTGCTGGCCTGGAAAATGGAACTGCTGCCACTAAGATATTTGAAAGGACGAGTATTAGTAGTCCTGCTGCAGCTGGAGCTCCAGTTTTAGGTACACCCGTGGTGAACGCTAACTCTGTTACCTTAAGTTGGGCAGCCCCAAGTGGCTTTAACAACAGTCTTAGTTATAACCTTTACTTAGGTACATCAAGTCTCACAGATGACTTAGATGGGTCCGAAGCAGATCTTAGTACTGGGGATCGTTTTATCGTTCGCCGAGGCGAACTCTCAACTACGACTAAAACCTATGACAACCTTCCTGCTGGCACTTACTATTGGAGTGTACAGGGAATTGAAAATAACTATAAAGGCACTCCTTTTGCCCCTGAAGGTACTTTTACCATTGTAAATATTCTACCCAACTCCTCAAGTTTCCAAAATATTACAGGATCTAGCTTTACGCCTTCGGCACCTACAGGTGTATGGAAAGGATTAGTCGAAGCGGCTGATGTGGACTTAGATGGTGATTTGGACTTTTTGATTGGAGGGGCTGACGCCTTGGGCGGTAGTAGTATTATTCAACTCTTTAAGAACAACGGCAATGGCACTTTTGCCAATGCGGATCCCGTAGTTAGTTCGATTCCTTTTCTTGACAATGCTAGAGCTACTTGGGCAGATTTTAACAATGATAATGCCCCCGATATCCTGATAATTGGGCAACCAACTACGCCTGCTTACTATAAAGGATTATTTATAAACGATGGCACTGGTACTTCAATGTCTATCAACAATAGTGTGATTATCAATCTTCCAGATGCACGCTCAGGCAGCGTAGATGGAGGTGATTTTGATGGAGATGGAGACATTGATATCTTGATTACTGGGCAGACTGCATCAGGACGTATCTTGCAGGTTTATGAGAATCAATTGGCCCAAGGCAATTTTACCTTTACGCTTTATTCAGATTTATCCTCTGTCGCAGGTGTAACGGGAGGGGAAGCTCGTTGGGCTGATTTCGATGAAGATGGTGATCTTGACTTTGCGGTAACCGGAGACCCCGGAAGTACAATCGGAGCACAAACCCTGATTTTTCGTAACGAGGATGGGGTGTTTTCTACTGCCAGCACTTATCCTACCTATAGCACTAACAATAATTTTGGCCTCATTGAAAGTTCCCTCGAATGGGGAGACCTAAACAATGATGGTTTATTAGACTTAGTGGTTACGGGTAAAGATGATGCTGCTACTGCCAATTATCGGACCTTTATTCTTTATGGTACAGGCAATAGTGCTATCAACTTAGCCTTCGCTCCCTCTCCACTCAACTTTTTCTCCCTGCCCGGTGCCGCTAAAGGGGATGTTGCTTTGGGAGACTTCAATGATGATGGGCTGATGGATATGTTTCTTACCGGTGAGATTGCCTCTGGATCAGTGTCTGCCTCCAAGGTGTTTTTCCGTCAAGGCAATTCCTTTGATGCCTTTTACCAGGAGGATACAGCCTCATCCAGCTTATTTGCGGATGTTACCAATTCAGCCTCTGCTTGGGGAGATTTTGATGGGGACCAGAAGTTAGACCTCATGCTTACGGGGATTGATCTCCTTAATTCTAGTATTAGCTACAATTATTATCGAAATGTTGAGCCTTCGCCCAACGTTAGCCCCTTAGCACCAGCTCAAAGTTCTCTTAGCGCTACGCTTCAAGGATTTGATGTCTTACTAGAATGGGATGCTTCCTTAGCCGCAGCTGGTTTAGCTGCAGGGGCAGAAGCAGGCTACACCTACAATGTCTACATCGATACTGTACCCCCTGCGGCAGTCATTACCAGTCCTTTGGCTGATACTACTACAGGGGAAAGGTACTTAGCGCAAATAGGCAATGCTTTTAGTCGTACCAGTTGGCTTGCCAAAGACCTTACCCCCAACACTACCTATTATTGGGGCGTTCAAGCAATCGATCAAGACTTCGAAGGTTCTAATTTTGTCAGTGGAGGCTCATTCTTTTATGATGACCCTAGCTTCTTAGATCAGACCGCCAATGTTGTCTTGCCTACCGCTTTGCAGAACTTTGAGGATGCTTATCTGCGATGGGGAGATTATAACGAAAATGGTGAACTGGATCTATTAGTCGCTGGTGGGGCTACTACCAACGCTTATGGTGTGGTTTTCTTTGAGCAAGATGGCGGTACCTTTACCCAAGACATAAATATCAACGGCAACATTGATGCTGTCCGATTTGGTAGCATTGACCTAGCCGATGCAGATAGTGATGGAGATGTAGACGTCCTGATCGCTGGAGAGAGCGCTACAGGACCCATTTGTAAAGTCTATCGAGACATCCAAGCTGGGCAAGGAGCTACCTTTGGTGGCATCAACGCTGGCGATATCTTTAGCGTTCCCGGAGGAGGTATCAGTGATGGTGAAGCCTTATTTGGGGATTATAACAATGACGGATTGCCTGATATCTTGATGACAGGTAATCGCAGCGGTAACCCTGTTACTGAGCTCTATATCAACCAGAGTACACCGGGAAATCTATCCTTTGTGCTTGACCCGATTCCCTCTACGCTGATAAATATGTTTAGCTCAGCAGCCGTTTGGGCAGACTTTAATAATGACGGTTGGTTAGATTTCGCAATCCAGGGTCGGAATGGATCAAACGTCTACAAAAGAATTTATAGTAATGACCAGAATGGAGACTTTAACGTAATATCTCTACCCGGTCAAAAGATATTAGGCGGAAGCTTAGAGGCAGGTGATTTTGATGGGGATGGTTGGATTGATTTGATCACCTCCGGTGAACTCTTGGGCGGAGCTCCTAGAGCGGAAGTCATTCGTAATACTACCAATAATACCTTCGCCTTTTTCCAAAATATACCTTTCCTCGAAAAGGGCGCTGCCGATTGGGCCGACTTCAATCATGATGGCTTTCTTGATATCGCGATGGTAGGGGAAGATGCAGGAGATAATTCTATTGAGGCCCATTTCTTGAGATATGACCCAAGTTTGCCTAACAATAACTTTGTTGATGACCCTATAGCAGCGGTACCTTTCCCTGAGGTTGGGAAAAACAGTAGTCTTGCTTGGGGAGATTACGACCAAGATGGTAAAATTGACTTGGCTATTGCTGGCTTTAGTGGCTTAGGTAATGGAGGAGCCCTCAAGATCTTGCAAAACATTGACGCAAACGCTCAAATTGCCCCTCCGCAGCCTTCAGGCTTGAGTGCGCAAGTAATCGGCAATGAGGTGATCCTATCCTGGAACCCACCGGCTATTTATAGCTTGCCGACCCAAAGCTTGTCTTATAATGTAAGCGTTCGGCGAAGCAGTACCCAAGTAGTATCTCCTGAAGCGGAAGTATCAGGTGGTTTCCGCCAAATCGTCAAGTTTGGCTCAGTTCATGACACTACAAGCTTCCGCTTGGTTGATTTGGCCCCCGGAACCTATGACTGGTCGGTGCAAGCAATTACCTCTGATTATGAAGGTGGTCCCTTTACGGCTATTGCCAGTTTTGATTATCTACCACCTTCCTTCCAGCAGCAAACCCAAAGTCTTTTACCATTCATCCCGCCGGGCCTCAACTATGTTTCTATGGCATGGGGCGATTATGGCAATGATGGCGACCTAGACCTCGCTATTATTGGTGAAGAGGGAGGCGGTGCTACTTTTAGTCGCATCTACGAAAGAACGGCTTCTGGCTTCGATACCCTTAACGCAAACCTCCCCCAACTCGCAGAAGGCGATATAGAATGGGCCGATATTGATCAAGACAGAGATCTTGATTTGATCATGACTGGTCGCGACGATAATGATGTCGAACAAAGTATCATCCTAGAAAATCAATCTGGAACTTTTGTTCCGATTAGCTCCCCTATTTTAGGCCTTTATCAAAGTACGGTTGATTGGGGAGATTATGATTATGATGGTGATTTAGACTTTGCGATCATGGGGTCAGATGGTACTGCTGCAGCTACTAAAATCTATCGCAACAACGGTAATAATACCTTCAACGACCTTGGAGTAGCTTTATTAGGTCTCAAAGATGGCGGTCTCCAATGGATTGACTACGACAAAGATGGGTTCCTCGATCTATTAGTAGTAGGGGATCAAAGCAATAACATACCTGAGAAGGTGCTCTATCGCAATGATGGTAATGATAACTTCAATGATGTTACCTCCTTAATTGCCAACAATATTCCTGCCTTAGGGCGATCTTCCCTAGCGGTTACCGATTATAACTTTGATGGTTACCTTGATATTGCCATTTCAGGGGTAAATACGGGCGGTACCTATGAAGGAGCCCTACTTAATTTCAATAGCGTAGCCAATCAGTTTAATGTAGACCAAAGCATTGCTGGCCTGAGAAAGGGTAGCCTCGCTTGGGGCGATTATAATGATGATGGCCGTCCTGATTTGTTACAAACTGGTAGCACTAGCACTAATGTAGATTCTACGGCCCTTTACAGCTTTGACGGCAGTAATTATGTGAGCACTATTTTCCCAGCCTTGGCGCTTCAAAATGTAAGTAAAGGCAGCGAAGGAGTCTGGGGAGATTTTGATCAGGATGGTAAACTTGATATCGTCCTTGCTGGAACCACCAGCTTTGGCCCTCTCAGCCCTGTGATGCATTGGTACAAAAACATTGACTCTACCAATCAAAACTTCCTGCCAGGGGCACCCGAAAACTTAAGTGAATCTATCGTTGGGGATACATTGATTCTCCAATGGACCCCACCAAGTGGTTTTAATGCCGCTCAGGTCAAAGGCCTTAGTTACCAGCTTTGTGTAGGCACGACTGCGTCGAACGCTTCGGTCATTTCTCCGATGTCAGATCTCGGCAGTGGCTATAGACGCATTGTAGACCGTGCCATCGCAGGTGGAGCAGATACGATCAAGTGGAAAATTGCAAATCTACCCGATAATAACTATCACTGGTCGGTTCAAACGATTGACCAAGATTTTGAAGGCTCGGGTTTCCCTGCTAAGCGGATCGTAAACTTTATCAATCCTGCCTTCGTCAACGTAAGCAGCGTATTAGCACCTAGTCCCAACGGCTTCCCTGGCGTTTGGGATGCGGATGTAAGTATGGCCGATTATGATAATGATGGGGAATTAGAATTCCTTGTCCTAGGAGGAGATGTTTCCAATAATATCGGAGCATTCTATCAGCGCCAAGCTGATGGTACCTATATCCAAGACCCTCAAAACTCAATAGTTGGCTTAAGAAACGCTAGCGCTGATTGGGGAGACCTAAATGGCGATGGCTTCGTCGATCTCATTATCATTGGAGATGCCGCTACAGGAGGCGCTTCTGCGGCTCCCACGCTTCGTTATTACCAAAACAATGGAAGTGGTCAACTAAATGCTATCAGTTTCCCAGTTAGCAGCATTCCTCCTTTGCATAGAGGGGCTGTTGATTTCGGCGATTATGATCATGATGGTGACTTAGACTTGGCCATTATGGGTAGTATTTCCAACTCACCAATACCTTATACCAAGATATTTCGCAATGACAATGGCTCATTTGTAGCGCAAAACTTTGGTCTCGCCCAGCTTTACAATGGCGATCTAGAGTGGGGAGATATCAATGGCGATTCTTACCTAGACTTGGTCGTCAGTGGAGATGATGGCACCGTAAATGGAGTTACCGAGGTTTATATCAATCAAGGTTTTCAAACTCCTGGTTTTACCGCCTTGCCAGCAAGTAATTTGGTCGGTTTGGTCAATAGCCGCTTGAGTTTGGCAGATGTCAATCAAGATGGCTTTATGGATGTCCTACTGATGGGCAAAAATGGTGCTACTTCAAGAGCTGAAGTTTTAGAGTATCGTTCTGCGCAGCAAGACTTCGTAACGAGCCCCGGTCAGCAACTAGATGGCCTCAATGGTGGAGATGCTGTCTTTGGTGATTATAACAATGATGGCCGTCCCGATGTGATCATTACTGGTATTGATGATTCCAATGAGCCGCAAACTTATGTTTACAGCAACAATAGCGGCACTTTTATTCGCGATAATGAAACCTCTGATTATCTCAGACCTACCTTTGATGGCAGTATTGGATTAGGAGACTTTGACCTAGATGGTAAACTAGACTTCCTGCTTGCGGGTGAATCAGCCCTTTCAGGTCCCTTTAGTCGTATCACTCAGCTTTATCAAAATGTCGATTTAGCAGCCCCATCTACTCCTGCTGCGGTGACGGGTTTTGCAATCAATCAGCTTGAAGATTCTATCGTTGTAAGCTGGAACTCACTTGGGCCAGACTTTACTTATAATATCTATGTGGGTACTGCCCCTGCGGGGAACGCTAAGATCAGTTCGCATAGCGATAATGCCAATGGCTATCGTAGAATCGTTGCCAATGGTAATGTGGGTAAACGCAATAGTTTTAGTATCCACAATCTAGATGAAGTTACCTATTATGCCGCTGTACAAGCTGTAGATGGAGATTTCGAAGGGGGACCCTTCACGGCAGAGCAAAGCCTCACCTACGTCCAACCACATTTCGTAGATATGAGTGCCTTAGCATTCGGGCCGAGCGTTCCCGCAGGGCTTGAAAATGCTTCCCTCGTTTGGGCTGATGTTGATGTTGATGGAGATTTAGATATTATCGCTGCAGGTAGTGCCAACGGCTTGGCTGCCTATACCGCAGTCTTGATCAATAATGAGGGGCTTTTTGATGAAAACTTGGCTTGGAGCACGAATTTGACCGCTATTTCTGAAGGGGATCTTGCGGTTAACGACTTTGATAATGATGGGGATCCAGATCTAGCGCTGGCCGGAAAAGACGCCAGTGGCAATGGTTTCTCCGCCTTATATGTCAATAACGGCTCTACCTTCGATCTAATGATCATGCCTATCCAAAATGTCTCTCAGGCTGCTATCGCTTGGGGAGATCTGGATAATGACGGAAGTGCAGATTTGATCTTTACTGGCGACGCAAATGGTAGTCCTTC
>CAZHOC010000152.1:0-8832 GCA_964534295.1 uncultured Bacteroidia bacterium
TATGATCGTAGAAGCCGAAGTTTAAGAGGGAAGGCATATTGTGTAGTGATTGTGCTTTGGAGGGCCGCTGCGCGGAACGATTGTGCTAAGCGTTCTGCGAAGCGGGCTATATCAACTGTATCTTGAAAAGCTGGTCTGCCATAATGAGTAAGGAGCTAGCCAATAAAACCCAAAGGCTTGTGCCTAATTGAAACCGCCAGCCTAGCTCATGCTTGCGCGAGATCTGAAAAACCCAATAAAACAGCAGGCCAGCAACCAAAATTGGGACGGTAAATAAGCCTAAGCCTAAAAATTTGCTGATCCTTCCTTCGTCATTGGCTTCGATAAAATTCATTACGCCCGCCAGAAAACGCATAAAAAAGGCCGTAAAGAGGATTGAATAGAGATATTTATTCCATTGTTGCCTCCGCAAAATCAAAAATATGATGAGACCTTGGATGAGGGTTATGACTGGGCCTGCGGCAGATACTAGCGTTTTGTCTATATCACTGACCTTTTCTGAATCAAGAAAGGAAGTGCCATTTAGACGCAAGGTCGATGGATGCCCCAATACTTCTCCCATAGCCCAATGGGCAAATTCATGTACCAGCCATGTCCCCAGGACTACGGCAAAAATCACTAGCACATAGCTCCAGTTGACTTTTTGATCTCTCATCAAATTTTGGGTCAATTTTGCGCCTCCGGATCCATCATACGACAGACCATAATCCCAGATTGACTTTTGTTGCCCATCAAATATTCACTCAAGGGCTTTTGGGAGATTACTACCTTTTTGGCGCTTGAACTCGCGTGCATAAGGTGGATTCTGCCACTGATATTGACTGCTATGCCTACATGAGAGATATCAAGATTATTCATCGAAATGGTGATGGCGATGATGTCGCCGGTTTGGATGTTCTCTTCATGCTCCTGCACACTCGCCTTGGGGATATAGTGGTAAGTTCTATCCTTGATAGCTGCTTCATTTTCTTTGAGTAGCGGGATGAATTCTTCGTTGGCTAGCTGAGGATAATATTGAGGGTTGCTGGACATGAAGCTAGGTTTGTTGGGATAAATGATCCCGCCAGCTTCTTGAGTGACGTCCTTGATGATACCTTTTTGCTCATTTTCATAAATCCAATCAGAGAAGTAGTGGAGGCGAGAAGGATAGGAATCACGGACCCCATCGCGATAGCGCAAATAGGTGAGTTCCTTTTCATAATCTTCTCGATTGAGACGTCCCATCTTGGCTAGCCTTGAGAGCGTGATGACTGTTTCTAGATAGGTCGTACAATCCAATCCCGTAAGGTTGACCACTAAAGGCTCATCCCCTTCTACTTCTAGCGTCTTTTCTACGTAGGGCGTATTCATGAATGCCTGTCCCACCTCAATCATGATGGCGTTTATGGGTTTAGCCTTCAAATCTTTATACTTGAGGCTCATCATCATGCGCTCTAGGCGTTGACTACTTTCTGGAGAACAAACGGTTTGGGCCAACAAGCCGGCTGGGAATATGACTACAAATAGGAGGCAGAGATATCTCATGAATTGTATTTTTGGTAGAGGCCCTAATTTGAGAAAAAGCCTGTTAGAATGCTATTATTTGCGGGCAATCTTTAAAGGGGATGAAAGGGGAAATCGTTCTGCGAAGCAGTGCCTAGGAGATTTATTCGAGTTTCTTAAAACGACCCTCTCCGGTGCCACAACCCTCTTGCGTCCAGCGATAGGTAAAAGAATTGCCATCACAAGCAATGATATCTACGGTCGCTACTGCTCCAATCTTGTCGCAGCCGGGCTGGATATTGATGTGTTTGAGGGTTGTAAGGGTGTAGCGAGTGGGACTGATCCATTCAATTCTAGAAATGATCTTCGATTTGCCAAAATTATAGCTTTCAATCTGCTTGTTTTTAGTGCGTTTGACCTCGCAGAGGATTTCCCGTCCTTGATGGGGGATGGTTTTGAATTTGCCCACTCGGATGCTGGCTAAGCAGTCGGGATCGATCGATGTGTGAAAACTGAATGAACTGCATAAGACTAGCACCAAGAGGGCGATAAAAGATGTACGCATCATAATTGCTGATGTGTTTTGGTTGTGAGAGTAAAATTGTGCTCAAGCAATAAGGACAAAAATGAGCCAATTACAAAGTCGGTAGCTAGCGCTTTGGTCGAAGATATCACGTGCATTTTTGTGGGTAGATTGAGGCATGCGCTGAGGGGATAAAGATTTTTGAAGTTCCGATAAGCTAGAGATTTTAGGAAAATATTGTCTAAACTTTGACCTGAGCTGAGACAACAAAAGTTCAATACTGTGGTTGAAGATCTATTGCCTTTACATCTCAAGTGTTTTGTGCATTTTTGACCTCTTTGGCGAAGGAATTAAGAAGTCGCCGCTAGTTGTATCTTTGACCCAGCAAACAAGAAGAAACTATGTCCAAGTCGAGAAAAGCTGCCGTCTATTTTATATTGATTACGGTACTAATCGACGTAATTGGTTTTGGGATTATCATACCGGTATTACCCAAACTCTTGGAAAACATGCTAAATGTAGACGTCAATATTGCCAGTACCTATGGCGGGATTTTATTGGCGGTCTTTGCGGTGGCCCAATTTATTTGTGCGCCTATTATTGGGAATCTAAGTGATCAATATGGCCGAAGGCCCGTGCTCTTATTGGCCTTATTTGGGCTTTCTATAGATTATTTAATTATGGCCTTTGCGCCTGACTTTACATGGTTAGTGATTGGAAGGATCATTGCCGGTATAGGGGGCGCGAGTTTCACTACTGCCTCTGCTTATATCGCAGACATTAGTACTGAGGAGAATCGAGCCCAGAATTTTGGCTTGATTGGTGCGGCTTTTGGCATTGGTTTTATTATTGGCCCGCTTTTAGGAGGCGTTTTCGGTGAGATCGGGGTACGAGTACCTTTTTACGTGGCCGCAGGACTTTCCTTTGCTAATTTCCTATACGGCTATTTCATACTACCAGAGTCCTTAGATAAAAATAGTCGGAGAGCTTTCTCGTGGGCTAGGGCCAATCCAGTAGGGACCCTAAAACAACTCTTTAATATCAAAGGCATTAGCTACTTATTGGTCGCCTATTTTATTTTGGGTTTGGCTTCACATGCCGTCAATAGCAATTGGACCTACTTCAATATTTTTAAATTTGGGTGGTCTGAATTTATGGTGGGCGTTTCCTTGGCCTTCGCTGGGGTTTTGGTGGCCATTGTGCAGGGAGGTTTTGCCCAAAAAGCTTACGATTATTTTGGTGCAGGGAGAAGCATTTACCTTGGGATCGCTATGTATGGGCTGGGTATGTTATTATTTGCCTTTGCTTCTAGTTCGTGGATGATGTTTGTCTTTATGATTCCATTTGCGCTTGGCGGTATATGTACGCCCAATTTGCAATCCTATTTGGCTACTCAAGTAGCCGAAGATGAGCAGGGCGAATTACAAGGCGGTTTGACCGCCATCCAGAGTCTAACCACGATTATTGGCCCCCTATTAATGACCGGCATCTTTTTTTATACGACCAAAGAAGACACGCCATTCTTTTTTCCCGGTTCGGCCTTCACCTTATCTGCGGTCTTGGTAGCGGTGAGTTTTTGGATTGCCTATACAGTATTAAGAAAGAAAGAAGCAGAGGCCTAAGAAGGCAGAAGACTCAGTTATTCAGCATGCACGCCTATTGAAGATAGTTTAGCCACTGGCCTGACTACTATAATGTAGGATTTCTTTAAGCTGAGCCAGCCCTTGGGTGATTTCTCTACGATGGTATACCCAAAGAGTTTCCTTTGGCTTCCGGATACCGACATTAGCTTCTGAGCAGTTTTGCTTGACGACCGCTTAGTTCTTCTCCAAACTCATTTCAATTATCAATTCCCTGCTATCCGCTTCAGGGCTTGTAAAGCGGACATTTTCCGCGTCTCGCTCAGCGTTTTTGGTTTCGTCTTCAAATTGGACGTCAAAGCTGAAGCTATCTTCTATATCCAAAACAAATTCGGGTACCCTAAAAAATCCTTCTCTGACTTTATCCGCAGAAAGAGTCCAAGGGGCGGTGCCCCCAAAAAAGGTATCGTTGCGTGTAAAGTTGAAAACAAGGCGGTTTTCGGCAAAAATGAAGCTGCCCAAATTGCCTGACTCCTCTATGGTTTCTTCGACATTGAAGCTGGTACCATCAAAATCACCATAATAAGAGGTGATTGCCACTACGGTCCAGTTCCCTTCGAGCGAGTTCTCTGCCTGGATTTGATTGCGGTTGCAGCTAAACAGTAAGGGTATAGCCACAATACCTAAGAGTAATTTTACGGAATGATTCATGATGAAAGTGATTAAGCTGGTTTGCGTTGCTGGCCTAATGACGCTAGTGAATACGAAAAAGCTGCATCCTTTTGAAGCCTACACATAGCGTTTACGTATGCTAAACAGAATTGGATCATGAGCCCTAAAAATATTACTTCCAATGCCTGCGGATTTTCAAGCATATTCAACTGAGGATTTTTATGATTCCCTATTTGAGGATTATCACCTAATCTTTGCCGATTGGGATCAGACCATAGAGCGGCAAGCAGAGGTATTGGACAAGCTGATCAAAAAGTATACAAATGGTCCCGTAGAAAAGCTTTGGGATTGTACCTGTGGGATTGGGACCCAAGCTTTAGGCTTGGCGGCAAAAGGCTATCAAGTCATAGGAACTGATTTAAGCAAACAAGCGGCTCAGAGGGCTCAGGCTGAGGCCCAAAAGAGAGGCTTGACGGCTAGCTTTGCTAGCGCTGATCTGTTGATCAACGAACAACTACCACAAGCTCAGTTTGACTTGATTCTCTCTTGTGATAATTCTTTGCCCCATTTATTGGAAACGGAGCAACTCATCCTTGCCCTCAAAAACATCAAAAGTAGGTTAAAGCCTAAGGGGCTTTTTATGGGTTCCATTCGAGATTATGATCAAATCGCGGAGGAAAAACCGGCGACTACTAGCCCCAGTAATAAACTAGTGGGGGAGGAAGAGATTATCAGCTTTCAGACTTGGCAGTGGAATAGCCCCAGGATTTATCAAGTCAAACATTTTATCATTAGAGGCCGAGACGATCGTTTTCAAACCAAAGTGCGATTGGCTAGCTATCGTGCGTACCAGAGAGCAGAAATGAACGAAGCGTTCCGCGCAGCGGGCTTTGCTGAAATCGACTGGCTTTTTCCTGAAGCATCTGGCTACTATCAACCCATCTTTGTAGCGAAATAAAGATCTCTGTAGGAGGGATAAGCGTTCCGCGTCCCGAAAGCTATCGGGAGTAAAAAAAACAAGGACCATCCAATTTCTTAGCTAGGCCTATTGCTTGAGCTTGGCCACTTCGATCTCAATAAACTTAGGCAAATAACTTGGCGTACAGTTCTTGGCAACGATCTCATCTTTATAGAGGCCAGTATTTTCGCCTATCGCAATGCAGCGGGCTCGATGCTCCGCTTGAAATTTGCCAATTTGCCCAGCGGTATAATTCATGGCCCATTGGACTTCTGGCGCTTCGTCGAGTAGCTTGCTCTCAATGGCGGTCAGGAGGGCTTCCGTATTGTCAAAATCAGTTTTCCCCATCCAACGCAAGCGCGCTTGATAGTACCAATAAATCCTTCTTTGCATGGCGGAGGGGCTGTCTGCCCAAGATTCGATCAGGGCTTTGGTGCGTTTATCCTTGCTCAGCTGATTGGCCATAAACCAATCGGTCAATTGGTTGCGGCTCTCAATATCCAAGGCTTGAATGTCTTGATCAAATTGATCCACGAAGGCTTGGTCGATCATTTTCTTATCCATGATCAGAATGGCCAATTGACGGGAGAAAAATCCAGCTGTAGACCAAAGTTCCATCGCTAATGCATGATCCTTTTTGATCTCCTTGGCGATCTTTCTCAAATCTCCCAACTTGGTATCATCCTTTTCGATTTGGGCATGTATTTCCTGGGCTTGGGACGAAATCTGCATAGCAATCCGATTTTTATGATGATAAGTGATCTGGAGATTCTAATCTGGCAAAAAGCTTTCGTTTAGATGCGTTCCGCTCCGCGGAACGATGCCTTTTACAAATAATTAATAATCATTTTTCGCCATCAAAGCAAGGCAAGACATCTTCGACAAAGTAAGGCTCTTGATTGACCCAAAACATGTAATTGATCTCTAAAAAGTCAGCGGCAAAGGCCTGTAGCATGGGCACCTTATTGGCTCGATTGTCATTGCCCTTGTCCTCCGCTTCTTGATAATCTTGATCTGCTCCTGTCTTCGCGATATAGTTTCCGTCCTGCACCGCAATACCTATCGGGACGCTAAAGGTTCCCTCATGCATAAATTTCAAAGGGTGATTGAGCTGACCTTTGCGCTGCACGAGTAGATCCGGTGCTCCTAAGCCGACCCCGATCTCCTCGCCATATTCGTAGATGCTTTGCAGGTATCCTTTATCCTCCCAAGGGAGCCATTCCCCCGGCATGAAATTGGCGTAAATCATGCAAGTAGAGTGAGGAAAGGCTTCTTTCATGGCTCGCATATTGGCCTTGATCCCAACTAGGTATTTGCTTTCAGAGAAGCCCGGTACTTTTTCCGCTGTGGCCCCGATTGCAGTTTCTTGTAGGTTGAGGCCTTCAATCTTACCATCAAATTCCTCGCCTAGGGCATTGAGGAGAAGTTTAAAGCGCTCCTGTACCGCCTCATTCCATCTTTTGGCAACCCAGCCCTCGGGTTTCCCTTGCTCCGAGATTTCTTCATAGGCCCCGCCATCGTAAGCAGGAGCCAATAAGTAGTTCGGGACTGCTTTGTAGCGAGAGTCAAAAGTGACATCCTGCAACTGAATAAATAATTTCTTCTGATGCTTAGTCAAATAGCGTAGATCCTCTTTGATGAGGGAGAAGTTATATTTTCCTTTCTGAGGTTCTAATTGCCGCCAGGAATACATGATTTGCGCGCCTACAAATCGATTATGCGCCAGAAAAGGGTGGTCAATGATGGCATCTCGATCACGTGAAAAGTAGACAAAATGCTGAATGCTATCGGCTGGGATTGGGCAAGCCGCGTCTAAATATTGTGTGTAGGCATCTTTGTATTTCTCCGCTGGATTAGCATAGTCTTGACCTAGCAGCTGTGCGCTTATAAAAAAGCAAAGCAGCATGGCAGTTTTCTGGCAAAGTTGGAGGAGCCTCATATTTAATTCTCGCTAAGACATTTAAGCAGACATTCTTTTAGTATTACCGGCTCTTGCATAAATATATTGTGTCCTGAGTCAAACCAGTAGATACTTTTCTCTGGTGCCTGTAGTTTTTTGTAATACTTGGCGGCTAATTGTGAGTTGGCGGTATAATCAGATTTGCCCAAAAAGAAGGAAACCTTACAGTCAAGAGATTTGATCTCCTTGCTCAAATTTCTGTTGTATAATTCTTGGTAGAGTGGCATCCATTTTGATTCCCAGTCTCTAAAAAAAGGCATGTATTGGACGACCATTTCATCCGTTACTTCTTCTCCATTGTAAATGCTCTCCCATTTGTATTGAAGCACCATCTCCCTGATCGATTTATGGGGGATCGCGACCTGTCCAAGTTCCGCCATGGCCTTTTTGTTGTTTTGATTGCCAAAGTGTGTTTTCAGCCTTTTAAGGGCTATTTTTTGACTCTTTTTGGCATTTACGTCTGGGCTTATGGCTACATAATGTTTGATTTTATTAGGATATTTTTGGGCTATTGTGAATCCCAAGGCATTGCCCCAAGAGTTGGCCACTAAGGTCAATTCTGCTTGCTTAAAGTGCTCAAGTAAAAATAAAAAAATAGCCTCAGCGTCACTCTGCATTTGCGCCAGGGTAACCGTCTCACTGTCAAGGTTCTTCTCTAAAGTTTTGCCTGTATTTCTCTGGTCCCAATGGACTACACGGTAATCTTGCTCCAAGTTTGACAAAATCTCTTGCACTGTTTTATTCGCAGCTTGTCCGGGGCCTCCGTGCAAAAAAAGCAATAGGGGTGCGTCTGCTTTGCTGCCTTTGATTTTTACATATTGTTCGATGCCGCCGATAGAGACGTACATGGAGCTGTCAACCTTAGCAGCTTGAATCGGATTACTAACAAGAAAGATGAGCGAAAGAAATATGAAATTTCTCATAAGGGTATTGTGTTGTTAAAAAAGAGTCGTGCGGGAAGAGTCTGCAAAATATTGATTCGCAGAGCTTTTTTCAATGTAGCACTTGCTTTTCCTTATTTTTTGTTTTGCTGCTGCGCAGAACGCTTGTCCCCGGCATAAAGAATCATTCCTCCCACTTAATCCCTCTCCGAAGGGGAACAAAAGAGTTAAGCGTTCTGCGAAGCAGTCTCCCTAAACATAACGGCTCCTAAACTTGCTTGGGTTTTCTTGGGTAATCTTTTTAAAGATCCGATTGTAGTAGGAAAGGCTTTGAAAACCGGACTGATAGCAAGCCTCGCTCACACTTTGTCCTGCCATGAGGTAGCGCTTAGAATGACTGACTCTGTAACGATTGAGAAACTCAATGAAGGTATACTGGGTCATCTTCTTAAAGTAGCGGCAAAAGGCTTCCTTGGTCATCGCACAGATATCAGCTATTTCCTCTAATTCGATCTTGCGGTGGTAGTTTTTATCAATAAAGGCGTGGATCAGGCGGAGTCTCTCCTGCTCTCTATTGCGGAATTTGTTGAGATAGGGTTTATCGTGTAAAATTTCTACTTCCTCTACCTCAGAAAGCATCTGTAAAATTTCGGTTAGCTGTAGATATTGTTGGAAGGCAGTGAGATTTTCCAAACCGAATAGCTTTTCTCCGATTATGGTTTTCATCTCTCCTGTAAAGGCGAGGCCCCGTTTGGAGCGCTCGAACATTGTTTTGA
>CAZHOC010000153.1:0-8817 GCA_964534295.1 uncultured Bacteroidia bacterium
AAGCCCAGTTTCTCCAATTGATCGAGCAGCATCAAGGCATTTTGCACAAGATCTGTCGCTTATACCGCAATACCGCAGCAGAACGTGAAGATCTCTTGCAGGACATGATGTATCAGCTTTGGAAGTCCTTTCCAAGCTTTAGAGGAGAAGCGCGCTTTTCTAGCTGGATGTACCGAGTAGCCCTGAGTACGGCGATTGCCAAATACAAAAAACCGGGCATTTCGACCACTCACGAACTTAAACACGAACCCGCCGCCGAAAGCGACGAAAGCAGTGAAAGACAGGAGGCTTTGCGTTCCGCGATGGAGCGGCTCAACCCCATCGAAAAAGCGGTCATGAGCCTCTACTTAGAAGATTACAAATACGAAGAAATGGCCGAAATCTTAGGTATCAGTGCCAGTTTGGTGGGCGTGAAGCTCAACCGGATTCGCAAGAAACTGAAAGAATGGATGAAGGCTTGAAGTGTTCAAGTGTTGAAGTGTTGAAGTGTTGAAGTGTTGAATGAATTCGATGAATCAAGCCTTCAAAAAATCAAAAAATCAAAATGGATCTCGAACAATTTAAATCCGAATGGCAGCAGGCCGATCATGGCCCAACTATGCCGGTGGATCAACTTTATAAAATCCTCAAAATGAAAACTCAAAAATCAATGGGCCGTTTTCGCTTTCGCCTTATCGTAGAAAGTTTGGCCTTGACCTTTTTTCTTATCCTCTTTTATGATGCCTTTGATGGGTACAACAAGCCCTGGGCCCTCAATCTGCTTTTGGGCATCGCCGTTGGCGGAACGATTATCCATAATCTCTACGCTTTGAGATTTATTCACCTGGGTCTGCAAGGGCAAGACCTACGCGAGTCCCTACGTTTTATGAGCCGAAGATTTAGACAGCAAGGCGGAGTAGCGGCCCTCCTATTGATCGGCTACAACCTGGCTTGGTTGAGCTATGCTACTGTCAATGTAGAACTCTCACAATTTGTGATCCTAGGACTAAGCTTTGCTTTGATTGTGGTCCTTACGGTAGCTTTTTTTACCAATCGCATGTGGCAAAAGCAGGCCAAGGCCATGGAAGCGCAATTGTATGAATTAGAGAACTAGTCTGAAATCAGAAAAATGTAGCGCCGCTCCCGATGCTTATTGGAAGCGGCGCTCTGATTTTGTAAGAAATTCCTCTTTTATGGTACTGCATTAACGGCAGCGAAGGCATCAATTTGTCCCCAACCAAAGCTACCGCTACGATTTGGATAATTAGAAGCAGCTTCTTTCATACGATTATACACTTGGCTTTTGGACTGATTGGGGTTTGCAGCCCAAACGAGTGCCGCGATCCCAGCCGTTGTGGCCGTGGCCACTGAAGAACCGCCCACATAAGTAGGAGTATTGCCACTCATCGCCAAGCTCAAAGGCACCCGATCAGAATCATTACGGTCTTCCATCGTAACGATAAAGTCTACGGCAGAGCCGTCATGACAAACGCTACAACGCTGCGTTGGGCTGCCGGTTTTGACGCCTGTTACGGCTACAGTTTCGCTCATGCTAGCAGGGAAGATCACGCCTACCCAGCTAGTCCAAGTAAGAGAGGTTCCTGCGGCAGCAAAGATTAGCTTGCCACGATTGTTGGCATAGCGTACGGCATCCGCTACCTGTCCGCTGTAAAACACATCTCCCAATGACATGCTGATGATCTTGACATCGTTGCGAGCACCGAGGTAGTAGTAAGAATCTGATACTCCGTCCTTCTCATTTGATTCATTGATGATGACATCATTGGTGCCGCGACAAGAAACGAGATCGGATTTATAGGCTACTCCTACAGTTGAACCGGCATTGGTTCTCGGAGCAGCAATGGTCCCGGCCATAGTTGTTCCGTGCCCGCAATCATCATTGGGACCATCATTGGAGCACCAAAACCACCAAGAGCAGGTTTCATGGAAACCATACTTTTGACGGAAGCGGCCACCTGACCAACCAGAAGCAAAACCACCATTAAGCTTGTTTTGGTTAGAACTGATACCAGAATCAATCACTCCAACGACGATATTGTCTCCTTGGCTGAGGTTCCAAGCATTTTGGATATTCATATAGCTATAGTTCCAAGAGACCTTAGCATTCGGTGAAACCGTAGTATAATCACTGGCAGGAACACTGGCTGCATTGGCATTGCCACAACCCGAAGCGGAACGGATAGAAGGATCATTTTCGGTGCCGTAGCCCATGGGCTCGACATAGCGAATAACATTCATATTGCGGAGACTAGCGATGATTTCGTAGTCATAGAGATGCAAATTGAGGTAAGGCAGTGGCTTTTCGCCAAATGCGATCAGGTCTTCTCCTTCGATAGGCTCCTCACTGGGATGGAGACGATTGTACTCTTTTTCGACATAATCGAGAATGGCTTCACGTACGGCTTTCCACTCTCCCTGATTGACATCAATTTCATGGATACGCTGGTCCAGATTTTGGAATCCTTCTGGTTGGTAGCCGATAGAGACCAAAGAGTCGGTAATGGTCGCTGCACTCCAGACGGTGTAATCATCTACATAGTCCCAGCGAAACTGGTCACGCTCCATTAGGTTTTGCAAAACGAGGCGATCGATCGCTACGCGAGTGAGCGGGGGCTTGCCCGCAAGCGGGCTGATGTCTTTCGTGATGCGTAGGTTGATAGTAGGTTGAGGCGCGTCACTGCCTGAGATGGGGCCGGAGGGTTCGCAAGCCACGAATCCTAGCAACAGCCCTAACGCGAAAAGGTAGTAGATCCTTTGCATAGTGTTAGGATTAAAACGAGTTGTAGACCTACATAATAATAAAAATAGGCTTACATGCCTAGGCAGTCTTGCAATTGAAAAAACATTGTAAAAAGTCTATGAGATAGCCTTGCTAAATTTCTTCAGCAGATCGACTAATTCAGGGCTCCGAAATGGTTTTCCAAGGTGTGCCGCCATGCCCACAGCCTTCGTCCGATCCACATCTTCTTTGAGGGCATTGGCCGTCATGGCAATGATGGGAGGGGGCGTTTTGAGTTTTTCTACAATCGTTTTTGTCGCCATGATTCCATCCATGATGGGCATTTGGATATCCATCAAGATGAGATCGTAAGCATTTTCAAGCGCTAGCTCAACGGCCTCTTGACCATTTTGGGCAAGATCAGCTTGATAGCCCAATTTAGAGAGCATCCGCAATACTAGCTTTTGATTAACCTTATTGTCTTCTACCACTAAAATGGAAAGTGGATATGCTTCGGCTAAATTTTGATGAAGGGAATGAGCGTTATTGGACTCTGGCAGCTTATTTTCCGTATGCTTCGCTTTTTGCGAACGGATACTAAAGCTAAAGATCGAGCCAGAATGAGCGCTGTTTTCTGCGGCCTCACTCTCTACCCAGATATCTCCTCCCATGAGTTGGCTAAGCTGAGCCGAAATAGCCAGGCCAAGACCAGTACCACCATATTTGCGGGTGGTAGAGGAATCAGCTTGGCTGAAAGCTTTGAAGAGTCGGTTCTGCTTTTCCTTTGAAATACCTATCCCAGAATCTTGCACTGAAAAGACCAAGGCAAGCTCTTCAGGATTCTCAGGCTCAAAGGCAGAATCAAAATGTACACTGACGAGAACTTCTCCCTCTGTAGTAAATTTAATGGCATTGCTAATGAGGTTGCTGAGAATCTGTTTGAGACGTACCGGATCTCCGGTGATGGCATCTGGTATTTGAGGATCTATATTAGATTGGAAGACTAAACCCTTTTCAGCAGCGGAGGGAGCGAAAAGATTCATTACTGCATTTAAGCAATCATGCAGTGAAAAGGCAATTTGCTCGATCTCTAGATTGCCAGCCTCAATTTTGGAGAAGTCTAATATGTCATTGATTATCGTCAGAAGACTATCTGCGCTACGGTTGATCGTTTGCACTAGGTCTTCTTGTTCGTGATCTAAGGGAGTAGAAGCCAACAGATCGGTGGTTCCGATCACACCATTCATAGGAGTCCGAATTTCGTGACTCATCACCGAGAGAAAATCTGCTTTAGCTTTTGTGGCTGCTACTGCCGTCTCTTTGGCACTGGCTAAAGCTCTTTTTTGGTAAATCAGCAAGCTATTGGCCGATTTTAAGCGTTCGCCTAGGCGGTACAGATAAAAAATCAAACCGGCCATAATAATGAGGGCGATTATCGCTAAGGTCAATAAGGTTTGTTGGAGGCGGAGCTGTTTGTCTTGCAGGGCTTTGCTTTGGAGAAAATAGGCTTCTTCTCTTTCTTTTTCAGCGAGGGCGTGCTTTTTCTCCAATTCGTTGACGGTTTCAACTTGTTTTTCGCTTACTCCGGCTTCGTAGAGCTTTTGATACTCTTTGAGCCTTAAATAGGCTAAAGGATAGCGCCCGAGGGCTTCGGCATATTTTTGTAATTCTGGTAAAACCACCAAAAGGGATTGAGCATCCTTGTCCGCAGCATACGCTCTCTCAGCCAGTTGAAGAGCGGCCTCATAGTTTTTGCGAGCATACTCAAGCTTGCTGGAAGCGAGGAAATATCCCCCTATCATATAAGGAGTGTCAACCTCATATACTTCCAAGCTTTTGGCGGCTTGCTTTAGGTAATGCTCTGCCTTATCAAAATTGGATATACCGATGTAATATTCAGCTAAGTCTAGCTGAGGCGGGATAATGTTTTCGGATTCTAATTCCTCAAAAACTTGAATCGCTTGATCGGTATAAGCAGCCCATTTGGCGGTATCGCCTTCGATTTGATGAAGGATGCCTAAAAAGTGCGTACTGCGAGCCTTGATATCCAAGCTCTTGCGCGAAGAAACGAGTTCAGAGGCCTCTATGGCATTTTGGAAAAACTCCCTTGCCTTTTCATAATTTTTGAGCTGAAAGTAGGTAACTCCGCCCGAGTAAGTTACGGTATATCGAAATTTGGCATAATTGGCCGTATCCTGAAAGCTAAGCTCAATCAAATCATAGGTATGCTTAAGCGCATCGGCATGCCGTCCATGGTAACTTTGATGCTCAACTAAACTTAGGCCCAACTCCCAATACATCCCCCTTTTTCGAATTGTATCAGACGTTTCTATTTGAATAAAATGATCCCTAAAAGCCGCTAAATTTTCAGCATCTAAAGAATCACGCTGATAAATACTCTGGTACCAATAAATCAAAAATTGAAAGCGAGCCCTTTGCCAGTCATCTATCAGTTGTCCAACAGAAGGCAAATGTCTTTGTACCAAAGAATACCCACGCTCACTTTCGCCTAGGATATAAAACTTCCTGGCTTTGTGGCATTGGCTTAGGGCATATAATTGGGGGAACTGATTTTTTATGAAGGGAGCGATAGAATCTAACTTGGCAATAGCCGCATCAGGAGCGAGACTATCTGTCGCGCTTATTGCTGCTTGCCATTTGGCGAAACCTGAAGAAGATTGAGCATAGGCCTGAATAGAGATGCCAAAGCACCCCCACATGAGGAAAATAACAATCCTTAGAAGCTTCATGAATAGGGGATAAAGACTCGCTTGATGTTTTCAAGAAACATGCCTCTTTTCTGATTTCCTATTCTAAAGCAGCTCAAAAATTACGACTCATTGCAGCCAAATCTTATGTCTCAATTGGGTGCCTTGCTGCTTCAATTCTATTAGGTAGTGGCCACTTGGCAAATCAGGAATCGACCAAGCAGTATAATGTTTTCCCCTCTCCAAAGATGAGCGTTCGGCGAAGCCGACTACCCGCCCCGAAAGATCATATAATCTCAACTCCATCTCTCCAGGCTCAGCTTGTTGCCAGCTAATTAGTAAGTTTTCTTGCTCCTGATACCAGCTTATGAGTTGGAGTTTGGCCTGCAGCCGAACGATGCGGTCTAAGGCTGTGGCCGGGCCTGACAAAGCGGTCCAAGCCGCATATACACTCACCGTACCATTGTTGAGGCGACCGTCAGCCCAAACGGGGATAGCATAGCCATCCGTAGCAATAATTTGGGTGTACTCCCCTACCCCAAAGCCATCATTAAGAGCGCCCACCTGCGCAAAGTCGGCATTTTGGGCCGAGATCGCATTTTGCGATTCGAAGCTCTGCCCGCCATTCTGAGAATAGGTCCAATAGTGATGAGTGGCAACATTGGCGGGATCATCACGGCGATCATACCAAGCGGCTACTAGTACGCCCTGCTCATTGACGTAGAGATTGGAGCAGAATTGATGGGTATTTGGATCGCTATCGTCATTGAGAATTCGAGGACTTTCCCATGTTTGTCCACTATCCGTGGAACGCGAGAAATAAATATCATAGCCGGCAGTCTCTAAGCTATCAATCCCCCTTGCAGTCCACATCACATAAAGATTGTCTTGAAAAGGACCGCCACTCGCATCCGCTACAATATGGGGGCATGGATACAGACGATCGACCCCCACTACAGTAGAGATCGGGAAGCCACTTGCGCTATCTGGCAGAGGAAATCCTACATCAGAAATTTTTGTTTCTGGCAAAAAGCTTGCGCCTTCATCTACCGAGCGGGCGTGATAAAGTGCATAATTGACATTGTCCAAACTCCCCCAAAAAGAAACGTGCACTTGCGCTTGGCCGTCCACCGAAATACTCGCAAACTGTACATCGGTAAAAGGCAGTGTATTGACTTGCACAGGGTCATCCACAAAATTAGCTTGGTTAGCGCGTTTGCGCATACAACGGATACTCGCTACGGTATCAGGACTCACTTGATAATCGAAGTAGGCAGTGTAGAGATTGTCCTTGCTGATCAGATTACTACGATCCACGGCCATCCATTGTTTGTCTACCAAGCGATCCAGCACCATCAATTCTGGAAGTATTTGCAATTCGCCTTTGGTGATGGGATCGGGTCGAGTGGTCCAACTCACCCCATTATCTGTTGAGCTCGCATGATAGATGCCGATCGTTCCCTGTAGGGTAGCCGAACTCAGACTCAACAATAGCCAAGTGAGATGCAAAGTACCATCTGACTCAAAAGCCAAAACCGGATCTCCGCCCCCGATGATCAACTCACTGCCGGGATGCTGACCCGTAAAACTGCTTTCAAACCAAGTCTGCCCAAAATCCTGAGTGCTATATACCGTAAAGCTAAGCGCATTGAGGGGACTATTGGGGTCGAGCCGCATATTGGCGATCACGATATTGTTGGTATCGCTAGGATTGATGGCGGCATGAAGCTCGGATTCGGGTTTTTGGGTGACACTGATTTTTTGCTCTTGCTCAATGGCATTGGCTGAAGACATTGTATTGTTTTGCAAAGCCTCCACCAAGCGAATACCACTATCAAACTGATGCACTTTTTCGTTGAGCAGGGCTTGAATCCGTACTGAAGTGGGAGTCTGCGCCCAAGCGCTAGCAGAGGCAGCAATAGCGATAAAAAAGCATAGCAGATTTTTCATAAATCAAGGTTTACGGATAGCTAATCCATCAGGACCTAAGCCCATTTGTGCTTCGTAGGCTTTACGCCGCTGATAAGTATCTTTTTGCTGGGAAATGCGCTCCAATATAGCGTTCCGCGCAGCGGTAGACAAGTGATATAAGCCCTCTCGATCTGCCAATAATTGTGCTTCATATGCCTTGATCTCTTCTAGGCTCAAATTGGACGGCGCATAAATAAAAGGAAGTCGCTGAGGCTGAGAAACAGTTTTACGCATGTCCTCCAGCAGTTTTTCGCGATTTGCGAACGATTCTCCTGCTGCCACCAAAGTTGCCTCATACTGCTCCAGAACGTGCTTTATCCGATACTCGCTTGGCTGATAAGTGTACCATTGATCGGTATCCCATTGCACAATTTGCCCCACACCGTCTCGTCCCAAGGGATAAATGCCTTCATGCAGATAATGCCAATATTCATGATAAATGATGGACATCCAATCGTCGTCGGTATGAAATTCGGCTTGAATTTGACCGATCCAGATGGTGTCATTTTCGTAGCGTGCATTGGCATCAAGATCGGCGCGATAGACAACCGCAGGCAAGGGTAATTTAGCTAGCTCATTGAGTTTTTGGTTGAGGCTGAGGACAATTCGCGATATGCGATCGGACGTACTTTCTTGCGAGAAAGCAGCTATTGGGAGTTGTAGGAGCAATATAAGTGCTAGGAGAGTCAGCTTCATAGGGTAATATCGTATTTTTTTCTTGCTGCGCGGAACGCTTATCTCTGGTGCTTTGCAAAGAGTTGGCTTTTCCTACTCCTGCTCCCAATGATCAATCGGATTGAGAAAAAACATTTTTTTCCAGCCTTGCCGATCGCTGTCAATTCGCCAGGGATACGGGATAATCGTCAGCATAGAATAGTGCAAATGTGGTTCTTTGCCCTTGGCATTGCCGCTATCGCCTACGGTCGCGAGCTGCTCTCCCTTGCTAAGCAGCGAGAAGGAGCTAGTAGAGATTTCATCCAGATGGGCATAGTAATGGAGGCGCCATTTCGGGCCCAGCGCCAAAACCACCTTGCCACCTAGGCTCAATTCTCCTGTGTAAAGCACAATACTAGCGGCCGGAGCAATGACAGCAGTACCCTTTTTGGCAAAAATATCTACTCCTTTGTGAGTCACTGATCTACCCCAAGGATAATACCAAAAGGTATCTGGATGATAGTCCTTAGCGGTCGCTCCTGCCACTGGCATTTGTAAATGCTGCGGTATGAGAAAACCGATCACTAAGATGAGCAGGATAGCGAGTCCTATCCGCTTGAAAATTTTGCGTTTTCTGATGGCCATGGGTTCGTGAGATGGTGCTGCTTGTCTACAAGATAAACGAAGCTTGCGCAAAAAAAATGTAGGGGCGCAAAATATGTCGAGCGCAGTAGAGTTTCAAATACTGATGCGCACTAAAGTTTA
>CAZHOC010000154.1:0-8760 GCA_964534295.1 uncultured Bacteroidia bacterium
TCCAAACTAAAATAAATCCAGAAAATGCTTGACTTTGGCTACAGTACATTTCGAATCCCCTTGTGGGTGAGAAATCTCCTGTCCAGAAAAATGTAATTACAATCAGAAGCCAAGGGGATTTCTCATCGCCCATTCAGGCTCCATCGAAATGAATATTGGGTAACCGGGGGCGAACACGCCCTATCACGACAGGATTACTTCCCTTTAAAATTGGCTTTGCGCTTTTGCAGGAAGGCAGCGATACCTTCGAAAAAATCTTCCGATTTGAAATTGATGCCTTGGTTTTTGGCTTCGGTGGCCAAAGCACTGGCTAGGCCTTCACGAGCCGCGGCGCGCAAATTAGATTTGGTATGTTGGATGGCCAAAAAGGGTCCGTTGGCCATGGCGCCAGCCATAAGATCAACTGCTTCGTCGAGTTGCTCGTCTGCGAATAACTGATTGACCAATCCGTAGCCTTTGGCTTCATCGGCAGGAATGATCGCATTGGTGGCCATTAGTTCAAAGGCTTTGTGGTGGCCGAGTTTTTCGTACATAAAATAAGAGCCACCCCCATCGCTCGATAGACCGATGCGCGTAAATATCTGACTGAACCTAGCGTTTTGCGAAGCAAAAATCATATCACAAGCCAACGCAAAACTAAAACCGACCCCTACGCAATTACCCCGCACTTTGGCGATGAAGACCTTATTCATGTCGCGCATCGCTTGCACCAAAGGATTGTAGGTCTCCTGCAAGAAAGTCGTTACGTCGAAACCACCTTCTTCCGCTACTACTCTTGGATCCAAGTCAGCCCCCGCACAAAAATCCGTACCCTCGCCTGTCAAAATAATCACCCGGCTCTCATCCTCCTGGGTTTCCAAAATGACATCGCGAAAGGTCTTGGCCATATCGCCATTGATAGCATTTCGCTTATGTGGCTGGGCAAAAGTGATGGTTTTGATAGTGCCATTCATGCTGACTTGCAAGGGACCTTCGGAGATAATGGTTGCCATATCGGGGGATTAGTAGGATTTATTTGCTTCAATTTCCAACAATGTACGAATCAAAGCAAAGGAAAATATAGAAATTAAAAAATTTTCCATAGTTTTATAGTAAGCAAAAAATCATATGGCAAAGACATATATCAATACCAAAAATCTCCGCTTCCTTTTGCACGAGGTGCATGGTGTGGAAGAAGTGCTAGCGCAAGAAGAGTTTGCGCATTTTGATACTGAATCTGTAGACATGCTAGTCGATGCGGCTAAGCAGTTTTCGGATACTTATCTATTTCCTCATTATGAAGGGATGGATCGCAACGAGCCACAATTGGTTGATGGAGAGATTACGGTACATGATAGTGTCATTCCTTATATCAAGGCTGCGGGTGAAGCAGGTTGGATTGGTGCTTCGGCGCCATTGGATGAAGGTGGGATGCAAGCACCGAGTATGCTGTCCGTAGCGACCGGTTTGATATTTGCCGCCGGCAATAATGCCGCGACTCCTTTTGTCGGATTGACCGCCTCCGTAGTAAATCTATTTGTAGAATATGGTACGCCTGAGCAAAAGGCCGCTTATCTCGATAAGTTGATCAGTGGTGAATGGCAAGGAACCATGTGTTTGACAGAGCCGCAGGCCGGAAGTTCGCTTTCTGATATTACGACCTCGGCTACCCCTCAGCCAGATGGTAGCTACAAAATCAAAGGCCAGAAGATTTATATCTCTGGTGGCGACTATCAAGGCATAGATAATGTAGTACATATGTTGCTGGCTCGTATTGATGGAGCCCCTGCAGGAACGAAAGGAATTTCTCTTTTCATCGTGCCTAAAAAACGCGATGGTGGACAGACTCCTAATGATGTTTCGGTTGCAGGTGTATATCACAAGATGGGACAAAAAGGAATCCCAGCAACACACTTAATGTTTGGAGAGGATGATGATTGTGTGGGTTATTTGATCGGAGAGGAGAATAAAGGTTTGAGCTGTATGTTCCAGATGATGAACGAGGCTCGAATCGGAGTAGGAGTGGGGGCAACTGGTGTGGCATCGGCCGCTTATCATGCTTCCCTCGAATATGCACAAGAAAGACCCCAAGGTCGCCGCTTGGATGATCGTGATTTGAGTAAGCCTCAAACTTTGATCATCAATCACCCTGATGTAAAAAGGATGTTGCTTTTGCAAAAAGCAGTAGTGGAAGGCTCAATGAGCTTGGCCATTCTTTGTGGGAAATATGCTGATCTCGCGCATGCGCTTGAAGGCGAAGAAGCCGCCAACGCTCATTTATTGCTAGAAATCTTGACCCCGATTTTGAAGACTTACCCATCTGAGATGGGGATCACTTCTATCAGCAATGGTCTGCAGATTTTTGGTGGTGGTGGCTTCTGTGAGGATTTTCCTTTGGAAAACTACTATCGCGACATCCGTATCTTTTCAATTTATGAAGGTACGACAGGCATCCAATCGCAGGATTTGCTTGGTCGCAAGGTGACCATGAAGCAAGGTGCAGCAATGAAACTCCTTTTTGGTGAGATCCAAAAGACGGTTACTGCCGCTAGTACCTTTGAAGACCTTAAGCCATATGTGGATATTCTCAACGAAAAACTGCAAAAGGTGCAGCAAGTGAGCATGCATTTGGTAGGCTTCGCGATGCAGGGCAAAATCGAGAGATTCCTTTCAGACGCGACTTTATACATGGAATTATTTTCGATCATGACCATCGCTTGGCAATGGTTGGCTCAGGCTGTAGCGGCTAAGCAGCAACTATTGACGCAGTCTTTGGGGGCAGATGAAAAAGCCTTTTACGAGAGTAAACTCCACACTATGAAGTACTTCTATCATTATGAAGTGCCCAAAACGCTCGGTTTGATTCAGCGTCTACTAGACAATGAGGTTTTGACCATCGAATCAGAAAAAGAACTCACTTGGTAAGCTCCTGGAGTTTATTTGCAAAATGAGTTTTAAAAGTAATATTTTTCACGAAAACGTAAGAAATGCCGACCTAGGTCGGCATTCTTTTTGGACCTAATTCAGCAAGTCATTGTTACGATTTTTTAGAAGAAAAATTTTAGCAACAAAAAACGTCCAATGACTGACACATTTTGGAATTGTAATTCGTAGAAAAACAAATACAACGAAATATGAGACTTTTTCCTAGCTACACAGTCATAATAGTGTTGTAAAAAATTATCATAGTAAAATGAGCATTTGGAGCATAGCCTACATCGCCATAGCCAGCATCCTTGTGATTGGAAATGCTATCGTAGCACGCAGATTCAATCAGTATCAAGAGAACTCAGAGTCTGAAAAAGAGATCTAATTTGTATCAAATGGCTTTTTTTTCGTTACTGAAAATAAAGCATGCACTGGACCGTACTCTTTTTCCTCTCTTCTCTCCTCATTCAGCCGCAACCCAGAAAACAGTGGGCTAATCCCAACCCACAAGCCTTACAATGGCAAAGTCTCGAGCAAGGTCTTGATCTTGCAGTTGCTGACGCCTCTATCAAATGCAACATAGGTGATTCTAAAATCCGTGTCCTGCGGATCGATCCTGCGCATTTTGACTTCCGCTTGTTGAGTACCAAGGAGCTCAAACATCAAAATCTTACTGCCGACCAATGGTCAAAAAAATACCAGCTTACCGCGCTGGTCAATGCCGGTATGTACCAAATGGATCACCAGACCAATGTAGGCTACATGCGCAATTACCAATTTGTCAACAACGGACGGGTGAGCAAAGACAATACTTTGGTCGCCTTCAATCCTAAAGATGCTAAACTCCCTCCCGTACAAATCATCGATCGGACTTGCCAGGATTGGGAAAGTCTGATGAGCCAGTACAATTCTCTTACTCAAGGCATTCGCATGGTGGATTGCCAGCAAAAAAATCGTTGGGGCCAGCAGCCCAAATATTGGAGTATGGTCGCGATCGCCGTAGATAAGCAAGGTCGGGTTTTGTTCCTGCACAGCAGAACGCCTTACTCTGTCCGAGACTTTATCAAGCAAGTTTTGGCTTTGCCGCTCGATATCTACAATGCCATGTATCTCGAAGGCGGACCGGAAGCGTCTTTTTATCTTGATCATCCCAAGGCCCAGATTTCGGCCATCGGCAGCTATGAAACGGGTTTTTATGAGTCGGACAACAATAAGCGCTATTGGCCGATACCCAATGTGATTGGGATTGTGCGGAAATGATTAAAAGATCCCGCATATCATTTAATGATTCTGGGATGACCCGATGATTTTATGTTTATACACTCCAATTGTCATCCCGGCCAAGGCACGCGAGCCGGGATCTTTTGCTTTAGTACCGCTGCGCGGAATAGTATCCCTACTATTCATTTCGATGGAGTTCCACGTAGCGGAACGACGAGAAATCTCCTTGAACCCAAAATGTAATTACAATTAAGCGATAGGAGATTTCTCGTCGCTGCGCTCGCTCGAAATGAAATCGGGGGTGGTTTAGCGACAAGGCACTGCCTTGTCGCCTGCTAGACACAAGCGTTCCGCGCAGCGGTAAAAAAAAACCTGCTCAGCTTCTCAAAAACGAGAAAATGAGCAGGCTCTATTACTTAAGCTAGCTAAAAAGCCTTACTTCAAATAGCTAGTAATCTCTTCGCCCAAGGGATCAACGGAAGAGGGAAAATGCGCCAACCATTTGCCTTCTGGAGAGATGAGAAACTTATTGAAGTTCCAGCTGACAGAAGCATCAGAAACTTGATTCTGTGCTTTTTGGGTGAGCCAGGCGTAGATCGGATGTTGGTTTTTGCCTTTGACGTCGATCTTTTGGGTCATCGGAAAGCTTACACCATAATTTTTCTCGCAAAAAGTCGCAATCTCACTAGCCGTGCCAGGCTCTTGGCCGCCAAACTGATTGCTGGGAAAACCGATGATGACCAAGTTGTCTTGATACTGATCGTACAATTCTTGGAGGGGCTCGTATTGACGAGTGTAGCCACATTTAGAAGCTACGTTTACGCACAAAATATACTTGCCTTCGTAATCCGCCATATTGATCTGATCCGCGAGCAGGCCTTCGATGCTAAACTCGTGAAAAGAAGCGGTGGTCGTTTGATTCATAGATAAATCCAAAAATGGAGTGGTAATGGAAATGATAATGAGGGTGAGAATGCTTTTCATTAGTAGGGGTTTAGCTAAGAAACTTCAAGGGCCTAAAAAGGTTCTGAGCTTTGGTGGGCAGGCTTGATTTTGCGCAAAAAAACAAGGCCCGCTCTTGCGAACGGGCCCCCACATTAAGGCAAATACGATACTTCCTAACTTATTAAATTCTTATGGGCGATGGCCCGATTGTTTCTAGTTGAGTACTACTACTAAGTAGCGGCTAGCAGCCCAAAACTTGTCTGGGTTCGTGATTTCGAGACTTTCAACCTGACCTTTTTCAGTTTCGTTTACTGCGTAAGAATCAGATGGGTGAGCCGTTACTACTTTCACTTTTTTAGTTTCAACAGGGATGCGATCAAACTCAGTGATATCAACTGCAGTGAATGCATTCGCGTCGAAGTCTTTGGCTAGCTTAGCGGTACGACCGATGCCGATAACACCACCTTCTTTAGAGAGTACGTTCATCTCTTTCAACTCTTTTTCGGTTCCTACTACGTAGAACGCGCGGTTGAGACGAGCTGTCTGAGTGTTGATGGTTTCGGTCTGTTCGGTAAGAACTTCTTCTTTTTCTTCGATAGTCTTTGCTTGGTTGTTTGAAAGCGCTACTAGTTGCTCGTTTACCCCACTAAGCGTGTCAACACGGCGGTTCAAAGTTTCCTTTTCGAAGTTCAAAGCTACGAGCTCTTCTTTCATAGTAGTGATTTCGGTATCACGTGCTTCTAGGTCTGTTTTTAGACGCTTTACCATGCGACGGAACTCACGTACTTTACCGTCATTTTTCTCTACTTTTTCAGTTAGCTCGGCGATGAGGGTGCGGTTTTGGTCGAGCAGATCATTGATAGATTGGATGTCTGTCAAGATGCGCTCCTTTTGATCTGGGGCAAGTTCTTGATCGCTAGTTTCGAGGGCGATCAAATTCTCCTTTTCTTTGATGAGGCTTAGGTTGTCTTCAAAAGTATTGAAGCTCATCATGAAGTCATTGAGGAGAGAGTCCTGCAGCGTGGTTTGTTCGTTAAGGGCTGTGTTACGTTTTTCTAAGTCTGCGATCTTGTCTCCATTACAGGCTACTAATGACATTGCGGCGATAGTAGCGGCGAAGATTGATATTCTTAAGCTTTTCATAATTGATTGGTGTCTAAATTAAAGTGCTTGTTTGTTGTAAAGTGCTTAGTTGTTGTAAGCGTTTGTTTGTTGCCAGTGATAAGGCAAAGCCTGTTCCGCGTGCCAATAAAAAATTAAAACACTGATAATCAATTGGTTGTGTTTTGTGCCAAAATGAAATTCTTCTTGCATTGATAAGGCCGTTCTCATTTTGATGAAGATTAAGCGTTCTGCGTAGCAGTGATTAGGGGGAATATGGCCCGCTGCGCGGAACGCTTGTGTCGAACATCTCCCCTGCTCCTTTCATTCGCTGTCCCCTCTTGAAAGAGGGAACCCTGAAACTCTCCCGTCAGTCCACTTTGAAGGGGACGTTTGACGGAAAGGGGATGTCCCCATCTTTTATCGCTGCGCGGAACGCTTGTCTTTGATCCCCAAGCGGCAGCGGTGAAATCATTTAGTAATTCATTGAAATCCTTTAAAGCATGCTCATCCCATGATTTTTCTTTGTGTCCAGAGTTAAAACGAATTCATCAATTCAAAAACAACGGACATGCTTGTAACAAAAGAAATGTATGATGAGGAGCTTCAAGCCCAATATGGTCAGTATCGATTTCTAGTATCGGTCAATTCAAGGAAATGGAGCCTCGGTCTGATGACCCGCCTAGTACGACTCTCCAAAGGACAGAAAGTGGAGTCTGTCGTTAACGAAAACTATCAAGTGCCAAGTAGCAGTACTAAGGGTCATGAAATTCGTACGAGAGTTTTTCGTCCTGAGGGAAATACTAAGCCTTTGCCAGCAATGTTGTATTTACATGGAGGAGGTTATATGATGGGACTGCCTGAGATGGCGAATGATTTTTACGCAGATGTGCTAAAGAGAAAGGATATTGTGATTGTGGCTCCTGATTATCGTCTATCACAGAAGGATCCATTTCCCGCGGGCTTTAATGATTGTTATGATACCCTCTTATGGATGCGAGACAATGCAGCCGAACTCAATATCGATCCCAACAACTTTATCATTGCTGGGCATAGTGCCGGCGGAGGTATGACTGCGGCAGTTACTTTGAAAGCACGAGACACGAAAGATGTGAGGATTGCGTTTCAGATGCCAATCTATCCAATGTTGGATCATCGGATGATCACTGAGTCTTCAAAAATGCAGGGCTCAACCATGTGGGATGGTAAGATTAATGCTTTTGCTTGGAATCTCTACCTCAGAGACCTAAAAGGAGAAATACCGGCCTATGCTTCTCCTGCTTTGAATAAAGATTACAGTGAATTTCCTCCCACCATTAGCTTTGTTGGGGATCTTGAACCATTTTATGATGAAGATATCGCTTACATTGAAGCTTTGAAGGAGGCAGGAATCCCTATAAAGTTTAAAGTCTTCAAAGGTGGTTATCACGGTTTTGAAGTGGGTTCGCCAAAATCAAAAATTGGTCAGGAAGCCAATAAGTTTCAGCTAGATGCTTTTGAAGAGTTTTACGATAAATACATTCGCTAAGGGCTTGTATTTTTCTTTGTTTTAGATGATGCCATACTTATGCGAGATACCATAGAAATACAGAGAGTCTCCCAAATGCATAAATTGGGAGGCTTACCGGCGCCAAAGCACCAGCTAGTCAGTGTCATTTATAATCGAGACTTAGAATCCGTGGCTAGCATGCAGGGAGTTAAGGTGATCAATCATTTGTATACGATTATTTTTAAGTCCTCTGATGCCTGTAGTTCTTTTTCTTATGGCAGAAACTCCTATGATCACGAGGAAGGCACCTTGGTTTTTACGGCTCCCAGGCAGGTGATGAAGTTTACCGATGATACAAATGATGAGCAAATAGATCCTGATGGTTGGTCATTGGTATTTCACCCAGATATTTTTAGAAAATCTGGTTTGTCTGATAAGATGAGCAAGTATTCCTTTTTTCATTATGATTCAAATGAGGCTTTGCATGTTTCGGATGAAGAAAGAAACGCCATTGAGGATTTGTTGAATAAGATCGTGCAAGAATATAGTCAGACGCTAGATCGACATAGTCAGCACCTTATTGTATCCAATATTGAATTGTTTTTGGATTACTGTTTACGCTTTTACGATCGTCAGTTCTTTTCACGGACCTATCTCAATAGCGATGTTATGTCCAAGTTTGAGAAATTTCTGATCAACTATTATGAATCTGATCAAGCCTCCCAAAAGGGAACGCTCAGTGTGGAGTATTGTGCCAAGCAGCTAAACTTTTCTCCTAATTACCTAAGCGATTTGCTCAAGAAGGAAACTGGAAAAACAGCTTTAGAGCATATTCACTTTTTCTTGATTGAACGAGCCAAAAATAGTCTCCTTAATTCTACGGATTCAATCGGGGAGATTGCTTATTCATTAGGATTTGAGTTTCCTCAACGCTTTAGTAATCTGTTTAAAGCTAAGACAGGGATGAGTCCAAAGGAATACAGGACTTTAAACTAATAGGTTGAGTCTTATTAATAGAAAAGGAATAGCAGCTAGGCGCCGCTATTCCTTTTTGCATTTTTATTGTGCAAGAAAATATAGATAATTTAATAAATGAT